>NZ_JBIASO010000008.1:176873-374100 GCF_042890865.1 Streptomyces sp. NPDC002018 | reverse complement strand
ACTGCAGGGGGGACCCTGTGGGAGAGTAGGACGCCGCCGAACAATTATTGTGGGGATGCCCCGCACCGTTATGGTGCGGGGCATTTCTGCGTTCAGGGCTCTGGTGTGCGCGTCCGGTGTCCGCGTGACGACACCATGATCGTGATGTCCGGTTGTTACCCCCTTGCACAGGGCCGCCGGCGCTGAGGGTAGGGTCAGGAGGCATCGTTGGCACGTTCCACACAGGAGGCCCCCGGGTGGAGGTCCAGGAGACTCGCGTTCAGACGGACCGGGTGCTCACCATCCCCAACATCCTCAGCATGGCCCGCCTCGTCGGCGTCCCCCTCTTCCTGTGGCTGATCCTTCGCCCCGAGTTCGGGGGACCGAACAGCGACGGCTGGGCATTGCTGGTGCTGATGCTGAGTGGCGTCAGCGACTATCTCGACGGCAAGCTCGCCCGTCGCTGGAACCAGATCAGCAGTCTGGGCAGGCTCCTGGACCCTGCCGCGGACCGGCTGTACATCCTTTCCACCCTGGTTGGCCTCACCTGGCGGGAGATCCTGCCGCTGTGGCTCACCGCAGCCCTTCTGGCCCGTGAGCTGATGCTTCTGGTGATGGTGGGAATCCTTCGCAGGCACGGCTATCCGCCCCCGCAGGTGAACTTCCTGGGCAAGGCGGCTACCTTCAACTTGATGTACGCCTTCCCGCTCCTGCTCCTCAGTGACGGAAGCGGTTGGCTTGCGTCACTCGCCGAAGTTTTCGGATGGGCGTTCGCGGGATGGGGTACGACCCTGTATTGGTGGGCAGGGATCCTGTATGTGGTCCAAGTCCGTCGGCTCGTCAAGGCGGACATCGCGGCCGATTAGCTCGTCGATGTGAGCCGTGCAGTGTCGCCGGCGCACGCCTGACGCTAGGGCCGCTGTCCGGACGGGTGAAGTCGGCGAGACCGTCTCTTCAAGGAGGACGCTTCCGACATGAAGGCTGTCGTGATGGCTGGTGGCGAAGGAACTCGACTTCGCCCCATGACCTCGAGCATGCCAAAACCGCTCCTGCCGGTGGTCAACCGGCCCATCATGGAGCATGTGCTGCGGTTGCTCAAGCGCCATGGGCTCAACGAGACCGTCGTAACCGTGCAATTTCTTGCCTCTCTCGTCAAGAACTACTTCGGCGACGGTGAAGAGCTCGGGATGGAGCTCACCTATGCCAACGAGGAGAAGCCGCTCGGCACCGCGGGGAGCGTGAAGAACGCCGAAGAGGCACTGAAGGACGATGCCTTCCTCGTTATTTCCGGTGACGCCCTGACCGACTTCGATCTCACCGATCTCATCGCCTTCCACAAGGAGAAGGGCGCACTGGTGACGGTGTGTCTGACCCGGGTGCCGAATCCGCTGGAATTCGGCATCACGATCGTGGACGAGGAAGGGAAGGTCGAGCGCTTCCTGGAGAAGCCCACATGGGGCCAGGTCTTCTCGGACACCGTCAATACCGGCATCTATGTGATGGAGCCCGAGGTCTTCGACTATGTCGAGGCCGATGTCTCCGTGGACTGGTCCGGTGATGTCTTCCCTCAGCTCATGAAGGAGGGCAAGAAGGTCTACGGCTATATCGCCGAGGGCTACTGGGAGGATGTCGGCACGCACGAGAGCTATGTGAAGGCCCAGGCCGATGTCCTCGAAGGCAAGGTGGACGTCGAGATCGACGGCTTCGAGATCTCCCCGGGTGTGTGGGTGGCCGAGGGCGCCGAGGTCCATCCCGACGCCGTGCTGCGGGGTCCGCTGTACATCGGTGACTACGCCAAGGTCGAGGCCGACGCGGAGATCCGTGAGCACACCGTCGTCGGATCCAACGTGGTCGTGAAGACCGGTGCGTTCCTGCACAGAGCCGTCGTCCACGACAACGTCTACATCGGTCAGCACAGCAATCTGCGCGGCTGTGTGGTCGGCAGGAACACCGACATCATGCGGGCGGCCCGCGTCGAGGACGGGGCCGTCATCGGTGACGAGTGCCTGGTGGGTGAAGAATCGATCATCCAGGGCAATGTGCGGGTCTACCCGTTCAAGACCATCGAGGCCGGCGCCTTCGTCAACACCTCGGTGATCTGGGAGTCCCG
This sequence comes from Streptomyces sp. NPDC002018, assembly GCF_042890865.1. Lineage (NCBI taxonomy): Bacteria > Bacillati > Actinomycetota > Actinomycetes > Kitasatosporales > Streptomycetaceae > Streptomyces > Streptomyces sp. NPDC002018. Next base: position 372,011 of record NZ_JBIASO010000008.1, on the reverse strand, counting down.
GGGACAGGCACATCTCTTCGGCGCCCGCGGTGTCTCCGGCATCCTCAACGTCGAGATCACACCGGAAGTGGTGGTGCGGCTGGCGGGGGCGTACGCGACGACTCTCAAGAAGGGGTCCACCGTCACCACGGCGCGTGACCACTCGCGTGGTGCCCGCGCGCTCAAACGGGCCGTGATCTCCTCGCTCCAGTCCAGCGCCATCGACGTACGGGACCTGGAGAACGTACCGCTGCCCGTCGCCCGGCAGCAGACCGGCCGGGGCAGCGCCGGCGGAATCATGATCCGTACCTCGCCGGGTGTGCCGGACTCCGTCGACATCATGTTCTTCGACGAGCGGGGCGCGGATCTGTCCCAGGCGGGTCAGCGCAAGCTGGACCGCGTGTACGCGCGCCAGGAATACCGCAGGGCCTTCCCCGGCGAGATCGGGGATCTGCACTTCCCCTCCAGCGTCTTCGACTCGTACACCGGCTCGCTGCTGCGCAACGTCGATACGACGGGTATCTCCGAGGCGGCACTCAAGGTCGTGGTCGACGCGTCCAACGGCAGCGCCGGACTCGTGCTGCCCAGCCTGCTGGGCCGGCTCGGTGTCGACGCGCTGACCATCAACCCCGGTCTCGACGAGTCGAGGCCGACGGAGACGGCCGAATCCCGCCGTTCCGGACTGGTCAGACTCGGGGAGATCGTCGCCTCGGCGCGCGCCGCGTTCGGAGTGCGGTTCGACCCCGTGGGCGAGCGGCTTTCGCTGGTCGACGAGCGGGGGCGGATCATCGAGGACGACCGCGCTCTGCTGGTGCTGCTCGACCTGGTCGCCGCCGAGCGGCGCAGCGGCCGGGTGGCGCTGCCGGTGACGACCACGCGTATCGCCGAGCAGGTCGCCGCGTACCACGGCACTCAGGTCGCCTGGACGACCACCTCGCCCGACGATCTGACCCGGGTGGGCCGCGAGGAGTCCACGATCTTCGGCGGTGACGGACGCGGTGCGTTCATCGTGCCGGAGTTCAGCAGTGTGCTGGACGGTACGGCGGCGTTCGTGCGGCTGATCGGTCTGGTGGCGCGCACCCAGCTCACGCTGAGCCAGATCGACGCCCGTATCCCCCGCGCCCATGTGCTGCGCCGGGATCTGGCCACACCGTGGGCGGTCAAGGGTCTGGTGATGCGCAGTGTCGTGGAGGCGGCCGGGGACCGGCAGGTGGACACGACGGACGGAGTCCGGGTGGTGGAGGCCGACGGCCGCTGGGTGATGGTGCTGCCCGACCCCGCCGAGGCCATCACCCATCTGTGGGCGGAGGGTCCCGACGACGCCTCGGCCCAGGCCCTGCTCGACGAGTGGTCGGCCGTGGTCGAAGGGGCCGGTCACTAGGGTCTTTCGTTTGGATCGAGCCCAGCGAGACCCGAACGAGAGGCCATAGGGACGAATCGCCGCATGCCGCCGGTGTGCCGGACACTCCTCCCCGGGGGTGTCCGGCACACCGGTGGGGCCATTCGGCGGTAGGGGCCGCGACGTGCGACGATGTGCGGCATGCCGCAGCAGCCCCCCATTCGGAGCACCGTTTCTCCGCCACTCCGCCCCGATGCGTCGATGTCGCTGCTGAACAATGTGATGGACCACAGCCTCGACGAGGGCTACGCGGAGGCGGCGGCCCGCAGGGACGCCGCGGAGGGCGGTCTGCCGCATACGCTCCGGGCCAAGCTCTGGCTCGCCGCGGGGCTGGTACTGGCCGCCCTGGTGGTCACGGTGGGCGCGGCCGAGGCGCGGATCTCGGCCCCTGTCGTGGCCAAGGAGCGCGAGGAGCTGATCGACCGTATCGACGCGGAGACCTCGACGGCCGATGAACTGGAGAAGTCGGTCGAGAAGCTCCGCGGTGAGGTCGTGGCGCGTCAGCGCGCGGCCCTGCGGGCGCACGGCGGCGACACCGGCGGAACGGCGGCCCTGCTGGCAGGGGCGACGCCGGTGGACGGCCCCGGGGTGAAGCTCGTGGTCGACGACGCGGAGGAGTCGGGTTCGGGCGGCGGCGGGCCACGGGGGAGCAGCGGCTTCTCCGATACGGGCCGGGTACGCGACCGGGACATGCAGCGAGTCGTCAACGGTCTGTGGGAGTCGGGCGCGGAGGCGATCGCCATCAACGGGCAGCGGCTGACGTCGCTGTCGGCGATCCGGGCCGCCGGTGACGCCGTACTGGTCGACAACAGGCCGCTGGTGCCGCCGTACACGGTGCTCGCGGTGGGGGACGGGAAGAAGCTGAGCGCCGCGTTCCAGGACAGTGCCGACGGACGCTATCTGCATTCGCTGCGGGAGAACTTCGACATCCGCACCAGCATCTCCGACCAGGAAGAGGTGCGTCTGCCTGCCGCGCCGAGCCTGATCGTACGTACAGCAGAGCCGTGGGCCACCGACGCCGGGAAGGGCGACGGGCAGGGCACGGCTGACACCGGGAAGGGCACATCGTGATCGCCGTACTGGGCCTCGTCGTGGGAGTCGTGGTCGGACTGTTGGTCCGGCCCGAGGTGCCGGCGGTGGTCGAGCCCTATCTGCCGATCGCCGTCGTCGCGGCTCTGGACGCGGTCTTCGGTGGCCTGCGGGCCATGCTCGACGGGATCTTCGTCGACAAGGTGTTCGTGGTCTCCTTCCTGTCCAACGTGGTGGTGGCCGCGCTCATCGTCTTCCTCGGCGACAAGCTGGGGGTGGGCGCGCAGTTGTCGACGGGTGTGGTCGTCGTGTTCGGTATCCGGATCTTCTCCAACGCCGCCGCGATCCGCCGGCATGTCTTCCGGGCGTGAGGCGGGTGAGCGGCGTGGAGACCCCCAGGAACGAAAACGGCGCGGCCGGTACGGCCGGTGCCGCGGGAACGCCGGCCCCGCCGGAGACCGAGCCCCAACAGCTCACCGGCCGCCAGCGGTTGGCGGCGGGACTCTGGCCGCCCCGGGTCACCCGGGCCCAACTCGTCGTGGCCCTTCTGCTGTTCGTGCTCGGCCTGGGGCTCGCGATCCAGGTCAGGTCGAACAACGACGACAGCGCGCTGCGGGGCGCCCGCCAGGAGGACCTGGTGCGCATCCTGGACGAGCTGGACGACCGTACGCAGCGGCTGGAGGACGAGAAGCAGCGGCTGGACGACCAGCGCACCGAGCTGGAGAACAGCTCGGACCAGGCCGAGGAGGCCCGCAGGCAGACGCTGGAGAAGGAGCAGCAGCTCGGCATCCTGGCCGGTACGGCCGCCGCCCGGGGGCCGGGGATCACGCTGACGATCAGCGATCCGAACGGCACCGTCGAGCCGGACATGCTCCTCGACGCGATCCAGGAGCTGCGGGCCGCGGGCGCGGAGGCCATCCAGGTGGATGGTGTCCGCGTGGTCGCGGATACATACTTCTCGGGAACGGGCGGTGACGTCCAGGTGGACGGCCGGCCGGTCGCTGCTCCGTACGAGTTCGAGGTCATCGGCAGGCCGCAGGATCTGGAGCCCGCCCTCAACATTCCCGGCGGAGTGGTCCAGACCCTGGAGAAGGAGCAGGCCACAGCTTCGGTGACACGGGCTGAGAAGATCGTTGTGGATGCCTTGCGACCGGCGAAGCGGCCTGACTACGCTCGGTCGTCGTCGGGGTGAGCCGGTGGTGCATGGCGGCTGTCGCACGCGGGCATGAGCTTGCGGGGGGTCGGCGCACGATCAGCGTGGTGTGTGGTGGAAACTGTCCGGTGGATACGGACGTTGTCAAGATGTCCGGGTCGGCAGGTGTGTTCATTCAGGGTTCGTCCTGCCCCACGGGCGGGTCTGTTTCGGTCAAGGGGAATCGCCCGTGAAGTTGTTTGGGAAGTTGTTCGGCAAGAGCGCACGCGAGGACGGCGGTACGGCCCGCCATCGCGCGTCGCGCCATGGTCAGAGCGAGGAGCAGAGCGGCGAGCGCCCGCTCTTCCGCGACCAGGTGGGCGGTGAGGCCACCGGCGCGTCGTCTGTTGACCCTGCGGGTCCCGGCCGCATAGGTTTCGGGCAGTCATCTGCCCCGGCGGGGCAGTCGCGGCAGGAGGAACCCACGATGGCGGGCTTGCCGGTCTGTACGAGGTGCGGTCACCGGAACGCGGAAGCGAGCCGGTTCTGCTCCAATTGCGGTGCGCCGTTGCGGGGCGCGGTGCCCCCGGAGCGCGCGTCGGAGACGACGTCGACGATCTCCATCTCGGGTCTTGAGGCGTACGACTCGGAAGCGACCGGCCAGACCTCGCTTCCTTCGCTGACGCCGGAGGCGCAGGCGGCGGTCGACGCGCTGCCGCTGGGTTCGGCGCTGCTGGTGGTGCGCCGCGGTCCGAATTCGGGCAGCCGCTTCCTGCTGGACAGTGAGCTGACCACGGCCGGCCGTCATCCGGAGAGTGACATCTTCCTTGACGACGTGACCGTGTCACGCCGTCATGTGGAGTTCCGCAGGGGCGCGGACGGCCACTTCACCGTCTCGGACGTGGGCAGCCTGAACGGTACGTACGTCAATCGTGAGCGGATCGATTCGGTCCTGCTGGCGAACGGCGACGAAGTCCAGATCGGTAAGTACCGGCTGGTCTTCTACGCGAGCCAGCGGGGCGTGTGACCCTCAGGGAAGGTCCATGCTGCGAACACCGACGGGCGGTGCCGGCCACGGCACCGCCCCCACGGGCGAACCGCTGGTGAGTATCGGCGTGGTGCTCGGCAGGCTCCGGGAGGAATTTCCCGAGGTCTCCATCTCCAAGATCCGCTTCCTGGAGGCGGAGGGGCTGGTCGAGCCGCGCAGAACACCCTCCGGCTACCGGAAGTTCAGTTCCGAGGACGTCGAGCGGCTGGCTGAGATCCTGCGGATGCAGCGCGACCACTATCTTCCGCTGAAGGTCATCCGGGAGCATCTCGACGCCCGTGGGCGCGGCGAGCGCGCGGGGCCTCCAGGGCCCCAGCGGCAGTCGCTGGGGGACGCTGTCGGTGAGCCGGAGCCCGACCGCCCCACGGCCGCCCGGATCGGCCGTGAGGAGCTGCTGGCCGCCGTCGAGGTGGGCGAGAGCAGGCTCGACGAGTGGGAGGCGTACGGCCTCATCACGCCGATGCCGGACGGCGCGTACGACGCCGAGTCGGTCACGGTGGCGCGACTTGTCTCGGATCTGGGGAGATTCGGTCTGGAACCCCGGCATCTGCGCGCGATGAAAGCGGCCGCGGAGCGCGAGGCCGGACTGGTCGAGCAAGTGGTGGCGCCGCTGCGCCGGCACCGTAATCCGCAGACCAGAGCCCATGCCGAGGCCACCACGATGGAACTGGCCGCCCTCTCCGTGCGGCTGCACGCCGCCCTCGTCCGGACGGCTCTCGGGGTCCGGCAGCACTGATCACCAGGGAGCCCGACTACCCAAACCTGCCGGGCACGTCCTAGGGTTACTGTGTGAACGAGCTCGACGTTGTGGGTGTCCGGGTGGAAATGCCCTCCAACCAACCGATCGTGCTCCTGCGTGAAGTGGGAGGCGACCGGTACCTCCCCATTTGGATCGGCCCTGGGGAGGCGACGGCCATTGCCTTCGCCCAGCAGGGCATGGCTCCGGCGCGGCCGCTGACCCACGATCTCTTCAAGGATGTCCTTGAGGCGGTGGGCCAGGAACTGACCGAGGTCCGGATCACGGATCTGCGGGAAGGGGTCTTCTACGCGGAGCTGGTCTTCGCCAGCGGTGTCGAGGTGAGCGCCAGGCCCTCCGACGCCATAGCGCTGGCGCTGCGCACGGGTACGCCGATCTATGGCAGTGACGGGGTGCTGGACGACGCCGGTATCGCCATCCCGGACGAGCAGGAGGACGAGGTGGAGAAGTTCCGCGAGTTCCTCGACCAGATCTCGCCGGAGGACTTCGGTACCAACAGCCAATGAGCGGCCGCCGATGAGCACCGATCCGGGCTCCATCGGGACATTCGGTCAGCTTTTCCCCGAAAAGGGGCACGGGAAACCACTCTCAGGGTGATTATCACTCGGCGTGGCGAGTGTGGCGATCGTTGACGCACCCCGGGCGACTGCCTACCTTCGACAAGGCAGGTCTAGGACGGAGGGGTCGGCGTGAGAAGCAGCGGCGACAGTACGGCGGCGGGCGGTCCGTATCCGCTTCACGGCGGTGCGGCCGACCCCGGTACGGAGACGGTCGGATACCGGGGCCCGACCGCCTGTGCGGCGGCCGGCATCACGTACCGCCAGTTGGACTACTGGGCCCGTACGGGGCTTGTCGAGCCGAGCGTGCGTCCGGCGTACGGATCGGGCACACAGCGGCTCTACAGCTTCCGTGATGTGGTCGTCCTCAAGATTGTGAAGCGGTTCCTCGACACCGGGGTCGCTTTGCAGAACATCAGGGCGGCGGTCCAGCATCTGCGGGACCGCGGTTTCCAGGACCTGGACCGGATGACGCTCATGAGCGACGGGGCGACCGTCCACGAGTGCTCCTCGCCCGACGAGGTCGTGACGCTGCTCCAGGGCGGCCAGGGCGTCTTCGGGATCGCCGTCGGCGTGGTGTGGCGGGATGTCGAGGCGGCGCTGTCGCAGCTCCACGGCGAGCGGATCGACACCGGCGAGACACTGATCGGACACAACCCCGCGGACGAGCTGGCGCGGCGCCGCAGGGACCGCGCCGTCTAGGGATGTCCGGTCCAGCGCCTGGCGCCGGTCCAGCACCTGGTGTGTGACGCACCGCCCGTACCCCCGAGGAGAGCCCTCGGGGGTACGGGCGGTCTTGTTCCGGACCGGATCTCCGTCCGATTGTCAGTGGTGTGAGGCAGCATCGGTGGTGTGAGATCCGCGCCGACGATCCTGCATCTGGACATGGATGCCTTCTTCGCCGCCGCCGAGCAGGCGGCGAAGCCGAGTCTGCGTGGAAAACCGGTGGTGGTGGGCGGGCTGGGCCCGCGTGGGGTCGTCTCGACGGCCTCGTACGAGGCGCGGCGGTTCGGGGTGCACTCGGCGATGCCGATGGCCCAGGCGAGACGGCTGGCGCCGAACGCGGCGTATCTGGTGCCGCGCTTCGCGCTCTACCGCACGGTCAGCGAGCAGGTCATGGGACTGCTGGGCAGGCTCTCCCCGCTGGTGGAGCCGCTGAGCCTGGACGAGGCCTTCGTGGATCTGGAGGCCGGCGGATCCGCCCATGACACGGCCTCGGCGCTCGTGGCCGGTGAGCGGCTGCGCGCGGACATCAGGGCGGTCACCGGGCTCTCGGGTTCCGTGGGGCTCGCCGGGTCCAAGATGCTGGCGAAGATCGGCTCGGAGCAGGCCAAGCCCGACGGGCTGGTCCTCATCGAGCCGGGCACGGAGCGCGAGCTGCTGGGGCCGATGCCGGTGCGGATCCTGCCCGGGGTGGGGCCCGCGACCGGCGAGCATCTGCGGCGGGCGGGGATGACCACGGTCGCCGAGCTGGCCGAGGCGGGCGAGGACGAACTCGTACGGCTGCTGGGGAAGTCGCACGGTGCCTCGCTGTACCGGATGGCGCTGGGGCACGACGACCGGCCGGTGGTGTCGGAGCGCGAGGCCAAGTCCGTGTCGGTCGAGGACACCTTCGACGTCGATCTGCACGACCGGGTCCGGGTGCGCACGGAGGTGGACCGGCTCGCGGACCGGTGTGTGCGGCGGCTGCGGGCGGCCGGGCACTCGGGGCGGACCGTCGTGCTCAAGGTGCGGCGGTACGACTTCTCGACGCTGACCCGTTCGGAGACGCTGCGCGGGCCCACCGACGATCCGGGGGTGGTGCGGGAGGCGGCGGGGCGGCTGCTGGAGTCGGTGGACACGACGGGCGGGGTGCGGCTGCTGGGCGTGGGCGTGACCGGCCTCGCGGACTTCACACAGGAGGATCTCTTCGCGCAGGCCGCGGCGGCCGAGCGGCCCGAGGCCACCCCCCAGGCGCCGGTGGGCGCGGCGGAGGGGACAGCGGCGGACGACGGCGCGGCGCGGCCCGCGGAATCGCCGCCGCGGGCGGACGGGGGCGCGCCGGCACAGGAGCCGGAGGCACCGGCCGAGCGGCGCTTCCCGGCCGGACACGATGTGCGGCACGCCGCCTACGGCGCGGGATGGGTCCAGGGCAGCGGACTGCGGCGCGTGACCGTACGGTTCGAGGAACCGGGGTCCGCGCCGGGACGGGTGAGGACGTTCTGGGTGGACGATCCCGAGCTGGCGCTCTCCGAGCCGCTGCCCCTGGTGCCGGGACCGCAGGACGCCGGTCAGTCGTCCTGACCGGCCAGCCGGCCGAAGTCGCGTTCGGAGTCCCGGTCGGACAGGGAGCCGGGCCGCTCGGGTGGCTCGGGTTCCGGCTCGGGCAGGGCGAGACCGTAGTGGTGGTAGAGCTGGAGCTCCTGTTCCGGGGAGAGGTGGCGGCCGACACCGAAGTCGGGGGCGTCCTTGATCAGCGCGCGCTCGAAGGGGACCTGGAGCGCGTCGTCCACCAGCGTGCTGGGTGCGAGCGGGACGAAGGCGTCACGGCTGAAGAACCCGGTGCGGACCGCGGCCCACTCCGGGACGCCCGTGGCGTCGTCGAGATACACCTCGTCCACGGTGCCGAGCTTGTGGCCATTGCGGTCGAACGCCTTGCGCCCTATCAGACTGCGCGGATCGATATCGGTCTCCACGGTCCCTCCAGCTGGTCGCACATGCGCGTACCACTACAAAAGGGCAGATCCCCGGCGGCGGCCACTCGAAAGCCGTACGGAAGGCCTCGCTGGTAGTCTGACGGTGGCTGCTGACCCCGTGCGGGAGAGTCCTCCGGAGAGATGGCCGGAGGCGCCGAAGGAGCAAATCCTCCCCGGAATCTCTCAGGCCCCCGTACCGCGCGGACGAGGTCACTCTGGAAAGCAGGGCGGGCGTCGGTCGGCATCCGCTCTCACCGACGGTGAAAGCCGGCCCGCCGCGAGGCGGACCGGTGAAGCTCTCAGGTTGAGATGACAGAGGGGGAGGCCGTCCGGGCACCCGCGTCCTGGTGCCCCTCGTAGGTCGTGTCGGACCAGGAGGCCTCCCGATGACAGCCCACCGCATTCCGCTCTCGCAGCTCGAGCGGGGCACCCCCTTCGAGCAGCGCCACATAGGGCCCGACGCCGGGGCCCAGGCGAAGATGCTGGCGCAGGTCGGCTACGGCTCGCTCGACGAGCTGACCGCCGCCGCGGTGCCCGATGTGATCAAGAGCACGGAGGCACTGAACCTTCCCGGCGCGCGCACCGAGGCCGAGGTGCTCGCCGAACTGCGTACGCTCGCCTCGCGCAACGACGTGCTGGCGCCGATGATCGGGCTCGGCTACTACGGCACGTTCACCCCGCCGGTGATCCTGCGCAACGTCATGGAGAACCCGGCCTGGTACACCGCGTACACGCCGTACCAGCCGGAGATCTCCCAGGGGCGCCTGGAGGCGCTGCTGAACTTCCAGACCGTCGTCGCCGACCTGACGGGACTGCCGACCTCGGGCGCCTCCCTGCTGGACGAGGGCACGGCCGCGGCCGAGGCGATGGCGCTCGCCCGCCGGGTCGGCAAGGTCAAGGACGGTGTCTTCCTGGTGGACGCCGACGCCCTGCCGCAGACCGTCGCCGTGATCAGGACCCGCGCCGAGCCGACCGGTGTCGAGGTCGTGGTCGCCGATCTGAGCGAGGGCATCCCGGCCGAGGCCGCCGAGCGCGGTGTCTTCGGTGTGCTGATCCAGTACCCGGGCGCCTCCGGCGCCGTACGGGACATCAGGCCCGTCGTGGAGCAGGCGCACGGCCTCGGCGCGATCGTCACCGTCGCCGCCGATCTGCTCGCCCTCACCCTGCTCACCTCGCCCGGTGAACTGAAAGCGGACATCGCGGTCGGGACCACCCAGCGCTTCGGCGTCCCGATGGGCTTCGGCGGTCCGCACGCCGGATACATGGCCGTCCGGGAGAAGTTCGCCCGCAGCCTGCCGGGCCGGCTCGTCGGGGTCTCGGTGGACGCCGACGGGAACAAGGCGTACCGGCTGGCGCTCCAGACCCGTGAGCAGCACATCCGCCGCGAGAAGGCCACCAGCAACATCTGCACCGCCCAGGTGCTGCTCGCCGTCATGGCGGGCATGTACGCGGTCTACCACGGCCCGGAGGGGCTGCGCGGCATCGCCCGGCGCACCCACCGGTACGCGACGCTCCTCGCCGAGGGCCTGCGCGCGGGCGGTGTCGAGGTCGTGCACGAGGCCTACTTCGACACCCTCACCGTCCGTGTCCCCGGCCGGGCCGCCGAGGTGGTCGCCGCGGCCCGCGAGGACGGCGTGAACCTCCATCTCGTCGACGCCGACCACATCTCGCTGGCCTGCGACGAGACCACCGGCCGTACCCAACTGACCGCCGTCTGGACCGCCTTCGGGGTCGACGGCGACCTCGACGCGCTGGACGCGGCGACGGACGACGCCCTGCCCGGGGCGCTGCTGCGCACCGACGACTATCTGACGCACCCCGTCTTCCACCAGTACCGCTCGGAGACGGCGATGCTGCGCTATCTGCGCAAGCTCGCCGACCGTGACTACGCGCTGGACCGGGGCATGATCCCGCTCGGCTCCTGCACCATGAAGCTGAACGCGACCACCGAGATGGAGCCGGTCACCTGGCCCGAGTTCGGCGCGCTGCACCCCTTCGCCCCGGCCGAGCAGGCCCAGGGCTATCTGACGCTGATCCGGGAGCTGGAGGAGCGGCTCGCCGAGGTCACCGGCTATGACGCGGTGTCCCTCCAGCCCAACGCGGGCTCGCAGGGCGAACTGGCGGGGCTGCTGGCCGTACGGGCCTACCACCGGGCCAACGGCGACACGGAGCGCACGGTCTGCCTCATCCCGTCCTCCGCGCACGGCACGAACGCCGCGAGCGCGGTGATGGCGGGGATGAAGGTCGTCGTCGTCAGGACCCGTGAGGACGGCGACGTCGATGTCGAGGACCTGCGCGCCAAGATCGCCCAGCACGGGCCCCAACTGGCCGTTCTGATGGTCACGTACCCGTCCACGCACGGGGTGTTCGAGGAGCACATCGGGGACATCTGCGCGGCCGTGCACGACGCGGGCGGCCAGGTGTACGTGGACGGCGCCAACCTCAACGCGCTGGTGGGGCTCGCCAAGCCGGGCCGGTTCGGCTCCGACGTCTCCCATCTCAATCTGCACAAGACGTTCTGCATCCCGCACGGCGGCGGCGGTCCCGGTGTGGGCCCCGTCGGGGTACGGGCGCACCTCGCGCCGTATCTGCCCAACCACCCGCTCCAGCCGGCGGCGGGTCCCGCCACGGGCGTCGGACCCATCTCGGCCGCCCCCTGGGGCTCGGCCGGCATCCTGCCGATCTCCTGGGCGTACGTACGGCTGATGGGCGGGGAGGGGCTCAAGCGCGCGACACAGGTCGCCGTGCTCGCCGCCAACTACATCGCCAAGCGGCTGGAGCCCCACTACCCGGTCCTCTACACCGGTCCCAACGGACTGGTGGCCCATGAGTGCATCGTCGATCTGCGCCCGCTCTCCAAGGCCACGGGTGTCAGTGTCGACGACATCGCGAAGCGGCTGATCGACTACGGCTTCCACGCGCCGACCATGTCCTTCCCGGTGGCGGGCACGCTGATGATCGAGCCCACAGAGAGTGAGGACCTGACCGAGATCGACCGCTTCTGCGAGGCGATGATCGCCATTCGCCGGGAGATCGAGAAGGTCGCGTCGGGCGAGTGGCCCGCGGACGACAACCCGCTGCGCAACGCCCCTCACACGGCGGCCGCGCTCGGCGGTGAGTGGGCGCATCCGTACGGCCGCGACGAGGCGGTCTTCCCGGCCGGGGTCTCCGCGGCGGACAAGTACTGGCCGCCGGTCCGCCGTATCGACGGCGCGTACGGCGACCGCAATCTGGTCTGCTCCTGCCCGCCGCTGGACGCGTACGACCACTGACGGGGACGGGCGGGCGCGTCACGCGTCCGGGCCGTCAGGACGCGTCGGGGCGGACGGTGATATGTCCGGGCCGTCACGCGTCGGGGCCGGTGCGGAGGAATCTCTCCGGGCCGGCCCCCTTCGTCCGGCGGCCCGGAGGCCGCCCGACGGCCTCAGGCAGCCGTCACGACCTGCTCGCTGCGCAGCGGCCGGTGGGGGGCGATGATCTTCCCGTCCGGCAGCAGTTCACCGGTGTCCTCGAAGAGCAGGACGCCGTTGCACAGCAGACTCCAGCCCTGCTCCGGGTGGTGCGCCATCAGTCGTGCGGCGTCGCGGGCGGCGGAGTCGGCTGTCGGGCAGGCTGGCTGGTGCTGGCACATGGGCGAGTTCTTTCGCTGTGTCGTGGTGTGTGTCCTGCGGCTCGATGTGGTCATGGCCGCCCCCCGTATCTGTTTGGTCCAGTCCTAGTGTTGCCCTACAGATGGCAATCCGCAGGGATTTCGCGGCAGCTCTTCCTTCTGCTTAAGGACGTGTCACCCGGCCGGACGGTTCAGTTCAACTTGACTGTCCTTTCGGGTGGTTCAGGGTGACCTGAGAGGACTACTCCGCATGGGCAAAAGGAGTGCCCCGCGACCGAAGGGCCGCGGGGCACAAAGGAAGACGCCGAGAACGCGGGGACGAGCCGGGAGTACGGACCACACAGTACGGGCGAAACAGGGAAAGCGCTTCAGGCCGGAGTGCGCAGGAGTGGAGCGGGAGCGAGCCGCAGTCCGATCCTCGGCAGCAACTCGGCCACCCGGTGCGGACGGTGGGCGGCGAAGCCCGGCGGAGCCGGGGCGAGAGGCACCAGGATGTCGGCCGGCGCCGGTGCGCCGGTGGAGGCGTCGGCCTCCGTGTCGCCGTGCAGCCAGAGCGTGAGCATGTACAGCTCGGGGACCGACAGCAGCCTCGGCTGGTAGGCGGTCCCCAGGGTCTCCGCCTGCCGGAGCGCACGCTCCGTGGCGGTGATGTACGGGCCTTCGAAGAACCGGGAGAAGGCCCAGCCGTCCGCGGTGAGCATGGTGTCGGCGGCGGCCACGGCGCGGTCGCCACTGTGGATCAGGAACCGCCAGCCCGCGAGTCTGGTCTGCGGTGTGCGGCCCTCGGCGGTGCCGGTACGGCTTGCCGGGGAGACATGACTGAGCACATGGACGGGAAGCGGCAGTTCGGGGCTCAACGGTCCCTGGACGGACTGGAGAGCGGGAGTGCGGGCGTCACGCACGGCGGTAGGGGAACCGAGTGCCGCGAGGACGCTGCGCAGCGCGGGCGCGGGAGCCGGGGGAACATGCAGCGGCATGGTGGGTTGCCTCTCACTTCTGGAGACAGGGTGATGCGTGAGGTGGTGCACGGGCGGGTGCGGACGTCACTGTCAGCAATCGGGTCAGAGGTCGGCCCTAGGTCGGGACGTGACCGGACACCGGCTCTCTGCCTCGTGAGCGAAGTTTATACGACACGTGTTCACAGCATGTTTCTGCTAGCTCTCACAGATATTGCCGACAAGGCATATTCCGGTCCAACTTCCGCGGACTTTCTGTTGATAAACAGTGAAGGCAGGCGTCTGGCCTGGGGTTGTTCACCCGGCGGGGTCGGCCGAAACTCGCCGCCGTTTTCGCGGCCCGGCCGGGCGGTGGAAACGGAACCCGCCGTCATGCCAAAGGAATGTGCCGCACGACCCTAGAGGGCACTGTACCCCCCACCGGGAGCCCGTGGGGCGTTACGGATCACTCAGTCTGGGCATTATCGATCGTGACGCGAGCGGCCGACGCCGCGGGCTGCCCACTCGAGGAGGGACACTTCGATGGGGGAGAAGGTCGACGCGGACGGGGCGGACCTGTCCGATCGGCGGAAATACCGTAGGAAGCTCCAGCAGTGCCTGGCGGTGCTGGGGCGCCTCCTGGCGGAGGAGAGGTTCGACCGGCCCAAGAATCTGATGGGTCTGGAGATCGAGCTGAATCTGGTGGGCTCCGACGGGATGCCCCGGATGATGAATGCGGAGGTGCTGAAACGTATCGCGAGCGGGGATTTCCAGACCGAACTCGGAATGTTCAACATGGAAGTAAATGTAGCCCCGCACCGGCTCTCAGGCAGGGTTCTCGATCAGCTCGCGGAGGAACTGCGCACCGGGCTCGGATATGCCCATCGGAAAGCGAGTGAGGTCGACGCGGGCATCGTGATGATCGGTATTCTTCCGACGCTCGGCCGGCAGGACGTGGTCCCCGGGAATCTCTCGGACGTCGACCGCTACACCCTGCTCAACGATCAGATGGTGGCGGCCAGGGGTGAGGATTTCATCCTGGACATCGAGGGCGTGGAACGGCTCAGGTGCACCTCGGCCTCCATCGCTCCCGAAGCCGCCTGTACCTCCGTGCAGTTGCACCTCCAGGTGACGCCCGACCGGTTCGCCGGGGTGTGGAACGCGGCCCAGGCGATGGCATCGGTGCAGGTGGCACTCGGTGCCAACGCGCCGTTCCTGTTCGGCAAGGAGCTGTGGCGGGAGTCCAGGCCGCCGCTGTTCGAGCAGGCCACCGACACCCGGCCGCCGGAGCTGAAGGCACAGGGGGTACGCCCCAGGACCTGGTTCGGGGAGCGCTGGATCGAGTCCGCGTACGACCTGTTCGAGGAGAATCTGCGCTACTTCCCGCCCCTGCTGCCGATCTGCGACGACGAGGACCCGATGCGGGTGCTCGACGAGGGAGGGGTGCCGGAGCTCCAGGAACTGACCCTGCACAACGGCACGGTCTACCGCTGGAACCGTCCGGTGTACGAAGTCGCCGGCGGCGTACCGCATCTGCGGGTGGAGAACCGGGTGCTGCCGGCCGGTCCCACCGTCACCGATGTGATCGCCAACGCCGCCTTCTACTACGGACTGGTGCGCGCGCTCGCCGAGGACGCCCGGCCGGTGTGGAGCAGGCTCTCGTTCGCCGACGCCGCCGCGAACTTCGACACCGCCTGCCGCCACGGCATCGACGCGGAGCTGCGCTGGCCGCGCCCGGGGCGGGCCGCCGGTGTCACCTCCGTGCCGGTGGTCAAGCTCGTGCGCGACGAACTGCTGCCGCTCGCCGCGGCGGGGCTGGACGCGTGGCAGATCGAGCCCGCGGACCGGGACTTCTATCTCGGGGTGATCGAGGGGCGGTGCAAACGGCGGACCAACGGGGCCTCGTGGCAGGTGGACACCTTCCACCGGGCGCTGGAGGCCGGGCTGGAGCGGGACGCCGCGTTCGCGGCCACCACCCGGCGCTACGCGGAGCTGATGCACCAGGGGGAGCCGGTGCACACCTGGCCGGTGGGGTTCCCGGCACCGTCCCCGGTGAGGCCGGGATGAGACGGACCGGCCGGGTGCGGGGGCCGGCCGCGCTCAGGACTCGTGGAGGTGTCCGACCGCCATGATCGCGCGCAGGATCACGGCCCGGATGTCGGCGGGGTCGCTCACCTCGTATCCCGCCCCCTCCGCGGCTCTGGCGATCTCGTCGACCTCCCGCCGGTCCGCGTCAGGTCCCACGGCGATCGCGATCAGCGGCACCGGCCGTCCCGGATCCACGAGGTCCTTGAGCCGCTTGATCAGTTCGCCGCGGGAGATTCCGTCGTCGTCCTGGTTGGATCCGTCGGTGAGCAGGACCACCGCGTTGAACTTGCCCTGCACATAGCCCGCCTGGGCCTCCCGGTAGGCGGCCAGCGCCGTGTCGTACAGCCCTGTGTCGCCGTCCGGGATGGGCTTCAGCGCGGCGATGGCGCCGGAGAGCCGCTCGCGGTGGGTGCCGCCCTTCACCGGGGCGCCGAGCCGGACGGTCTCCGTCAGCTTGCGGTAGTCCCTGGAGCCGTCCAGGCGCGTGCTGAACTCCCACAGGCCGATCTCGTCCTGGGGGGTGAACGTGGCGAGCGCCTGGAGCAGCGAGGCCTTGGTGACATCCATCCTGCTCTGCCCCTCGCGGCCCGGCACGGGCGCCGTCATGGAGGCCGAGGCGTCCACGACCGTCGTCAGCCGGGCGCTCTGCACCGTCACCGTCCACAGGCCCAGGGCCTGCTGCACCGCCTCCGACGACGGCGGAGCGCTGTCGCTCTCCGCGTACGGCTGGGGGGAGCGCCCGCCCGCCGTACGCACCAGCGAGTCCGTCACCGGAGCGCCCTCCGCGTCCGCCACGCGGAAGCCGTGCTGTTCCAGCGTGCGGTACGCGGGCTTCTCGCCGAGCAGCAGCATGAACCGCATGGCGGCGCGGCTCTCGTCGGTGCTCAGTTTGGTCGCGTCGACGAGGTTGTACGGGTAGTCGAGCGCGGGCGCGCCGTCCGTCGGATAGAAGAGATGGAGGTTCGCGGAGCCGTTGTCGGCGGAGTTGTGGGCGTACGCGGCCTGTTCGGAGAGCAGGACCGCCTCGCTGCGGCGGGGAGTGTCCTTAGCGGTGTCCTCGCCGGTCTTCTTCCCGGTGGGCTTCTCGGCGGCCTCCTCGGTGGGCTCCTCGGCGGCGGAGCCCTCGCGCGCCAGGGTCCGCAGCACCTGGGTGTCGGTGTCGCTGACACGCCGGGTGAGGAGTTTGGCGGTGGCGGCCGTCCGGGTGTCGCTCTTCGGCCCCTCCTGCCGGGTGGACTCGGAGATGCTGCTGAGCGCCAGCAGACCGGTCGCGCTGCGGGCCGGATCCGCCGAGCCGAGGAGCAGGCTGCCGGTCTCGGTCGCCATGGCGGCGACACCGGCCCAGGTGTAGGTCTTCCGGGGCCAGCCCAGCGCCCCCGCGGACGCCGGCACGGCGGCCAGGGTCACCGGTGACGAGGCCACATTGCCCGCCGGGGTGAGGGGGACGCCGCCCGCCGTCGTGGCGCGCTCCACCCAGACGTCGGAGTCGGGCACCCAGATCTGGAAGTCGGGCACGGCGGTGCCGGTGGCGAGGGTCTCCGCCACCTCGTAGTTCTCGCGGGCCTCGACCCGTACGTCCAGACAGCGGCCGTCGGAGGTGACCCGGTCCCGGCGGGCGCGGTCCGCCACGGCGCGCAGGGCGGGGGCGATATCGGGCGAGGCGACCAGGTCCACCCGGACCGGGGCGCGGTCGCAGGGGCCACCGAAGGAGAGCAGCCCGTTGCCCACCGCGATCCCGGCCCCCGCCGTCACGGCGAGGACGAGCGGGACGGCGATGGCCACGCGGCGGCGGCGCGGCGAACCGGCCCTGCCCGCGCTCCTCGAGGGCTGGTGGGGCAAGCTGTGACGTCCCATGGTCCCCGGCCTGTCGTACGCGATCTTCGTACCTGCATTCGAGACCCTAGCGGCCCCGCGCACGGCATGGGACGGGAATACTCAACTGGAGGCGGACGTGCAGGCGGAGGCGGGACGAGTGGCCGGTTCCTTTTCCGAGGAGGCCATCCCACGGAGGACTCTGCGGTCCGAGACGGTGCTCGTGCTGGCCCTGTCGCTGGGCGCGAGCGGTGTGTCCGCGCTCATCAGCTTCATCGGGTCGCTGACCAGGCCGGGAGCGCTGAGCGACCAGGCGGCCACGCTCAACTCGTCGGCGGCCCCCGGGCGGCCCTGGCTCGATCTGGCCTGGCAGCTCTTCGGGATCAGTACCGCCCTGGTGCCGGTCGCGCTGGTCGCGCATCTCCTGATCAGGGAGGGCAGCGGACTGCGCGCCATCGGCTTCGACGGCCGTCGGCCCTGGTCGGACCTGGGCCGCGGCACGCTGGTGGCGGCCGGTATCGGCAGCGCCGGGCTGGCGTTCTATCTGGCGGTGCAGGCCATCGGCTTCAATCTGACGGTGGTGCCGGAGTCGCTGCCCGACGTGTGGTGGAAGTTCCCGGTCCTGATTCTCTCGGCGGTGCAGAACTCCGTGCTGGAGGAGGTCATCGTCGTCGGCTATCTGCTGCGCAGGCTCGGCCAGCTCGGGTGGACCCCGATGGCGGCCCTGGCGGCGAGCTCGGTCCTGCGCGGCTCGTACCACCTGTACCAGGGGATCGGCGGCTTCGTGGGCAACATGGTGATGGGCGTGGTGTTCGTCCTGCTCTACCGGCGGTGGGGGCGGGTCGGTCCGCTGGTGGCCGCGCACGCGCTGCTCGACATCGGGGCGTTCGTCGGATACGCGCTGCTGGCCGGCAAGGTGGGCTGGCTGCCCACGGTGTAGCGGCGCGCGACAGGGGGCGGTGACGCGGGACTCGGGCGGGAGACTTCGTACGCCCCTCAGTGGTGTCCGCGCGCCCGGCGTCAGGGGGTGGCGAGCAGTTCACCGTCGATGACGGTCACCGCCCGGCCCATGAGCAGGGTCCGATCGCCGCGCAGCGCCGTACGGACGAGTCCGGTACGGGCGGAGGCCTGGAGGCCGGTCAGCTCGGTACGGCCGAGACGCGCGGACCAGAACGGGGCGAGCGCGGTGTGCGCGCTGCCGGTCACCGGGTCCTCGTCCACACCGACCCCGGGGAAGAAGCACCGGGAGACGAAGTCGTAGCCACGGCCCGGGTCCTCGGCGGCGGCCGTGACGATGACGCCGCGCCGGAAGGGGCCGACGAGCGAGGCGAAGTCGGGGACGAGGGAGCGCACCGTCCGCTCGTCGGCCAGCTCGACCAGCAGATCACCGACCTCCTCGGAGGTGTCGTGCACCGAGACGGGCCAGGCGCCGAGCGCGTCAGGGACCGCGTCCGGGACCGGCACGGGCGTCAGCGACGACGTCGGGAAGTCGAGGGTGAGGGTGCCGTCCTCGTCCGCCGTGGCGCCCAGGACGCCGGGGCGCGCGGCGAAACGTACGGCGCCCTTCGCGCGTCCGGTGGAGTGGAGCACATGAGCGGTGGCCAGCGTGGCATGGCCGCACATGTCCACCTCGGTGACCGGCGTGAACCAGCGCAGCGCCCAGTCGGCGTCGCCGCCGGGAGGCAGTGGGTGGGCGTAGGCGGTCTCCGAGAGGTTCACCTCGGCCGCCACCCGCTGGAGCCAGCCGTCGTCGGGGAAGCTGTCGGAGTCCAGGAGCACCACTCCGGCGGGGTTGCCCGCGAAGGGACGGTCGGTGAAGGCGTCGACGATTCGAATCCGCATCCTCCGAGCCTAAGAGGTCGGTACGGATGCCGGCAGCGCACCCCGCGCGGGCGGCGGAACGGGTGCCTCCGTCCCGATGGGGTTCCACCAGGCGCACCGACGTGCGATCGCGGCGTGGCGGGCCGGTCCGAGGGGAGGCCGGAGTCACACCCTGCTTCGCTGACACGGAAGGCCGTTGGTCATCCGTCGGTGGCAATCGATCAACGTTCACTGGCACAGGTCACCGACAGCCGAGAGGGGGGATGGTGTTTGCCGGGCGAGGTATTCCGATATATCGTTGAAGCATCGCGACAGATCAACGACGAGAGGAGCGTAGCGATGCGTTCACCAGGACATGAGCATGGTCATCACGGACATCACGGGCCGGGATCCGGGCACTGCGGGCCCGGTCATCAGGGCAGGGGCGACTTCGAGGAGCGGCGCGGGGCCTTCGGGCCGTTCGGTCCGCCCTTCGGCGGTCCTTTCGGCGGGGGCGGGCGTGGCCGGGGCGGCGGCCGGGGCCGGGCGCGTCGCGGCGATGTGCGCGCCTCGATCCTGGCGCTGCTGAAGGACCGTCCCATGCACGGCTACGAGATGATCCAGGAGATCGGCGAGCGCAGCGGCGGGGCCTGGCGCCCCAGCCCCGGCTCGGTGTATCCGACACTCCAGCTGCTGGAGGACGAGGGGCTGATCATCAGCCGGAGCGAGGGCGGCAAGAAGCTGTTCACGCTCACCGACACCGGGCGTACCGAGGCCGAATCGGGGCCGGAAGCCCCGTGGGAGGAAGCGGGACGCAGCTTCGACTGGGACACGGTGAACGAGATCCGTCAGGCCGGCTTCGGGCTGATGGAGGCGTTCGGGCAGGTCTGGAAGACCGGTACGCCCGAGCAGCGGCAGAAGGCCATCGGCATCATCAACGAATCCCGTAAGAAGCTGTATCTGATCCTCGCCGACGAGGACTGACCCTTCCGGTGCCCGATATGACCGCACGCGATGTGGCGGTCCGGCTGTGAGGAACAGGGAAAGAGCATGGAACGGGGAAGGAACAGGGAACAGGGAACAGGGAACAGGGAAAGAGCAGGGGCCCCGCGGCCGACGCCGCGGGGCCCCTGCGCGCGTGGGTGATCCATGGTGGTCGCGTACGGGCGGGGGAGGGCAGGGCCCGCCAAGGCAAGGCGGCGCGAGTCCCTCGGGGAAAGATGGTCCCGATCTCCTACGTAAGGAGGAGAAGCCGGCCGGACCCGCCCACCCTCGGTGGGACGCGGAAATGCTCCCCCTCGGGGATGTCACGCGCAGAGGGGACTGATGGGGTGGGAGAGTGCAAAGCCCTCCTCCGCGGGTGCCGGAACCGACCGCACCGACCCGAGCCCACAGCGCGCCGGCGCGCGCCGCGGAGAGACGTGCCGCGGCGGAGTCCCGGCTCACGGCGGAGATGGCCTCCGCGCTGTCGGGCGCCCGTCGCAGGGCCCTGCGCGACGGGGACGCGCAGATCGACACGGCCCATCTGCTGCACTCGCTGCTGGAGACGGACCCCGAGGTGCGGGCGGCGTTCGACGGCGGCTCCCAGGTGAGCAAGGTGCTCGGCTATCTCGTCCAGCGCAGCATCGGCTACGGGCTGCGCTGGCAGCGGACGGTGGAGGACTCGGGTGCCGTGCCGGTGGTGCGGGAGCGCGCCATGCGCGGCTGGTCGCCGCAGGCCGTCAGCGCCATGCGGCGGGCGCTGGAGCGCGCCGTGCGGCGCGGCGAACCGCGTGTCGCCGGGCTCGATCTGCTCGCCGCGCTCGCCTCCGACCGGGAGAGCCGCGCGGTCGATGTACTCGTACGGGCCGGGGTGGACGCCGAGGCACTGGCCGGGCGGCTGTCCCGGGTGTAGCGGGTTCCCCTGCCCCCGTCGGTTCCGGGCGCGTGCGGGCTTCCGGGTGCTTACGGCTCGACAGGTGTCATCAGGGTGTCGCTCCTGACGCCACCTGTCATGATGTCGCCATGCACGCGTCTCAGGGGAGGAGCGTCGGCCTGGGCATCGCCCTGGCGTCGGCGTTCGCGTTCGGCGGTTCAGGTGTCGCGGCCAAGCCGCTCATCGAAGCGGGGCTCGACCCGCTCCATGTGGTCTGGCTACGGGTGACCGGCGCCGCGGTGGTCATGCTGCCGCTGGCCTGGCGCCATCGCGCCCTGCTGGTGCGCAGGCCCGCGCTGCTCGCCGGATTCGGCCTGCTCGCGGTCGCCGGCGTCCAGGCCTTCTACTTCGCCGCGATCTCCCGGATCCCCGTCGGGGTCGCGCTGCTGATCGAGTATCTCGGTCCGGCGCTCGTGCTGCTCTGGGTACGGTTCGTCCAGCGGCGGCATGTCACTCGCGCCGCCGCCGTCGGTGTGGTGCTCGCGGTGGGCGGACTCGCCTGTGTCGTCGAGGTCTGGGCCGGGCTGAGCTTCGACCCGGTGGGGGTGCTGCTCGGGCTCGGCGCCGCCTGCTGCCAGGCGTTCTACTTCATCCTGGCCGATCAGGGCGCCGGTGGTGAGGACGCGCCGGACCCGCTGGGCGTGATCGCGTACGGGCTGCTCGTCGGCGCCGTCGTGCTGACCGTCGTCGCCCGCCCCTGGACCATGGACTGGTCCCTGCTCGGCGGGAGCGCCGACATGGGCGGATCCCAGGTGTCCGCCGCCCTGCTGCTGGGCTGGATCGTGCTGATCGCGACCGTGCTCGCCTATGTGACCGGCGTGGTCTCGGTGCGCAAGCTCTCCCCGCAGGTGGCGGGCGTGGTCGCCTGTCTGGAGGCGGTCGTCGCGACCGTACTGGCCTGGGTGCTGCTGCGGGAGCATCTGTCGGCGCCGCAGATCGTCGGGGGCGCCGTCGTGCTCGTCGGTGCCTTCATCGCGCAGTCGACCACACCGTCGGCGCCTCCGCCGTCGGGGCCGGTGGCGGGCGGATCCGGCGGTGGGCGGGCGGCGGAGGCAGCCGAACAGGAGGGGCGCGGGACGCGGTTGTCCGCCGAGCCCACCACACCGTAGGGTGCCGATCATGCGTGCGACCGTACTGCCGCCTCCCGCCGTGTAGCGCGGGCGGCCATCCGCTGACGAAGACCGGGCTCGGGCAGGGCTGTCCTCCGGACAGCCACTGGTACCCGTGCGGTTCGTCGCTGCCCGCGTGACGGAGCTGAGCGACCATCCACCCGTTCTTCACCCGGAGACGTCACGTGTCGATTCCTTCCTCCGCTCCCGCGTCCGGCATGCCTGTCGGGCGCGGCCTGTTCTTTCTGCTGATCGCCGGGGTGGCCTGGGGGACCGCGGGAGCCGCCGGCTCCCTGGTCTACCGGATCAGCGATCTCGGCCCTCTCGCGCTCTCCTTCTGGCGCTGTGCCGGCGGGCTCGTCCTGCTGCTCGGCGCGCTCGCGCTGCGGCGGCGCCGTGAGCCCGTGCCCGTGGAGCCACGCCGTCGGCGGCTGCTCCGCATCATCGCGACCGGCGTCGGCCTGACCCTCTTTCAGAGCGCCTACTTCGCCGCTGTCGAGGCGACGGGTCTCGCCGTCGGCACGGTGGTCACCCTCGGCGCAGGACCCGTCCTCATCGCGCTCGGCGCCCGCCTCACGATGGGGGAACGGCTCGGCGGGGGCGGTCTGGTCGCGGTGACCGGTGCGCTGGCCGGTCTCGGGGTGCTGGTCCTGGGCGGAGAGAGCGGCACCGTACGGCCGGTGGGGGTGATGCTCGCGATCCTGTCGGCGGCCGGGTACGCGGGGATCACGCTGCTCACCCGGTGGCTCGGCCGGGACGGCGGCGGGGCCGACTCCACGGCCACCACCGCCTGGGCCTTCGCCATCGGCTCGGTTCTGCTGCTGCCGCTCGCCCTGGGGGAGGGACTGGTGCCGCAGACCGCGGAACCGGGGCGGGTGATCTGGCTGCTGGTGTACGTCGCGGCCGTGCCCACGGCGCTCGCCTACGCCCTCTACTTCGCGGGGGCCGCGGTGGTGCGGGCCGCGACCGTCTCCGTGATCATGCTGCTGGAGCCGGTGAGCGCGGCGGTGATCGCGGTGGCCCTGCTCGGTGAGCGGCTGACCGCCGCCACCGTGGCGGGCACGCTGCTGCTGCTCGCGGCGGTGACGGGGCTCGCGCTGGCGGAGGCCAGGACCGCGGCGGTCAGGCGGAGGGCGGCGGCCCCGGCCTGACGCGGAGCGCCGGGCTCGGAACGCCGGACGGACCCGGAGCGCCGGACCCGGAGCCCCGGGCCAGGGGCCCCGGGCTCGTCGCGTGGGGTACGGAGTGTGCGGGGACAGGAGCAGCGGGCTCGGAGCGGGAGGGGAACCCGGCGCGCTCAGCGGCTGATGCATTGAGCGTCGGGTGAACCGAGCCTCGGGTGCGCCGGGCCTCGGGTGCGCCGGGCGTCCCGCTCCGCGCCGAGGGCCAAGGGCCGTTACGGCGAGGGCGAGGGGGCGCGGGCCTTCCCTCCCCTCGCCGTGCGCCTCGTCCCGGCCCGGCGCATTGCCCCCGTCAGAGCACGGACAGATAGCCGGGCAGAGTGATGGACGGGTCGAGATCGTCGGCCGGCACCGGGGCGTCGTAGCCGCGCGCCAGTGGCACCACCCCCGCCCAGTGCGGCAGTCCGGTGTCCTCGGGGTCGTCGTTGGGGCCGCCGGTACGGACCTTGGCGGAGACCTCGTCCAGATCGAGACGGATCACCGCTGTCGCCGCCAGCTCACGGTCGTTGGCGGGGCGCGAGTCGTGCGAACGGCCCGGCACCACATGATCGACGATCGCGTCGAGCGCGGTGCGCCGCTCCTCGGTGTCGGTGACCTGACGGGCGATGCCGTGGACCACGACCGAGCGGTAGTTGACCGAGTGGTGGAAGGCGGAGCGTGCCAGGACCAGACCGTCGACATGGGTCACGGTCAGACAGACCTCCAGCCCGGGGGCCTCCGTACCGCCGTGCGGTCCGCCCGCCATGCGCAGCGGCCGGGAGCCGGTCGAGCCATGAACGTACAGCCGCTCGCCCACCCGGCCGTAGAGCGTCGGCAGGACGGCCGGAGCGCCGTCGCGGACAAAACCGAGATGGCAGATGTACGCCTCGTCGAGCAGGGCGTGCACCAGCTCACGGTCGTACGCCGCCCGCTCCCTGGCCCGGGTGGGGACGGTGCGTGCGGTGGGCCGGTAGGCGGCGGGATCGCTCGGTGGCGCGGTCTCCGGCATTGCGTCCTCCATTGCACTAGTGCATAGTGTTCTTTGTGCTAGGAGAGTATCGGATCACGGGTCGGGGCGCGGCGGAGATTTCCGCCAGCGTGGAGCGCGCGGTCGGTGCGGGAGAGCTGGCCCCCGGCCAACCTCTCCCGCCCATGCGGGAGTTGGCGGCACGCCTCGGGGTCAATCCGAACACCGTCGCGGCGGCCTACCGCACTCTGCGCGAGCGCGGAGTGATCGAGACCGCGGGCCGCCGGGGCAGCCGGGTGCGCGCGCGCCCGGCCAGTACGGCCCGCGGATCGATCCGTGTCGACGCTCCTCCCGGCGTTCGCGATGTGTCGGAGGGCAACCCCGATCCGGCCCTGCTGCCCGCGCTGCACGAGGCGCTGGCCGCCGCGGCGCGCCACCACGCGCGAGAACCCGCGCTGTACGGACAGGAGCCCGTGGACCCGGAGTTCGCGCGGCTGGCCCGCGCGGACCTCGACGCCGACGGGGTGCCGGCGGGCCCGGTCGCCGTCACCTCCGGGGCGCTGGACGCGATCGAACGGGTGCTGGCCGCCCGGCTCCGGCCGGGTGACGCGGTCGCGGTCGAGGACCCGGGCTGGGGGAGTCTGCTGGACCTCGTTCCCGCGCTCGGACTGCGGTCCGTACCGGTGGGGCTCGACGACGAAGGGCCGCTCCCCGCCGATCTGGACCGGGCCCTGCGGGCCGGGGTCCGGGCGGTCGTCCTCACCTGCCGCGCGCAGAATCCCACGGGCGCCGCGATGGGCGCAGCCCGCGCGGCGGAGCTGCGGGCCCTGCTCTCGGCCCGCCCCGAGGTACTGCTCATCGAGGACGACCACGGCCATCGCATCGTGGAGGTGCCGCTGCGTCCGCTGGCCGGTTCCACGGAGAGCTGGGTGCTCGTACGGTCCACCGCGAAGGCATACGGGCCCGATCTGCGGGTCGCGGTGCTGACCGGGGACGCGGTGACCGTGGACCGGGTGCTGGGGCGTCAGCGCCTCGGCCCCGGCTGGGTGAGCCGGCTGCTCCAGCGGGCCGTCGTCGATCTGTGGACCTCGGGCGCCGTGGACGCGCGGGCGGTGGCCCGGTCGTACGGGCGGCGGCGTGACGCGCTCGTCGCGGCGCTGGCGGAGCGGGGTGTCACGGCGCACGGCCGCAGCGGGATGAATGTCTGGGTGCCGGTGGCCGACGAGACCGGCGCGGTGGCGCGGCTGCTGCACGCGGGCTGGGCGGTCGCGCCGGGGGCGCGTTTCCGGCTGGCCGCGCCGCCGGGCGTACGGCTGACCGTGTCGTCCCTGACGGACGACGACATCGGTCCTGTCGCCGACGCGGTGGCGGCGGCGGCAGGACCCGCGCCCGCGCGCAGCTACGGCTGAGCGCTCGCCGACCTCGGCCGCCCGCTCGCCGGCTTCCCTCCCGACAGCTTCCCGTCTGCCGGCTTCCCGCCCGCCGGCTTCCTGGCCCGGCTCTGGGTGAGCGCGGCCCCGGCGAGGATGATCAGCGCGCCGACAGGTGTGTTCCAGGTGAGTTCCTCACCGAGGAGTGTGACACCGGCGGCGGTGGCGATCACCGGGATGAAGTAGGTGACCATCGTGCCGGTCGTCGGGCCCACCTCGGCGACCACCCCGTACTGGAGCAGGATCGCCAGACCGGTGCCGAGCGCGCCGAGCACGAACACGGAGAGCAGCGGAAGTGCCGGGAACGAGGTCGGCAGGGTGGTGAACAGCGGTGTGACCAGGGCCAGTTGCAGAGTGGCGACCAGAAGCTGCCCACCGGTCAGGGAGAGATGGGAACTGCTGCTGCCCGCCAGGGTGCGGCGTACGTAGATCCAGCCGACCGGATAGCTCAGGGAGGCGAGCAGGGCCATCGCCGTACCCGTGAGGTCGAGGCCGGAGAAGCCCTGCCAGGCGCCGAGCACGGTCAGCACACCGAGGAAGCCGATGCCGAGTCCGGCGACCCGTCGGCGGGTGGGCCGGTCCTCGGAGAGGGCGACCAGGGAGAGCGCCATGCCCCACAGCGGCGAGGTGGCGTTGCAGATGCCCGCGAGTGTCGAGGGGATCGTCAGCTCGGCGTACGCGAACAGCGAGAACGGCAGGGCGTTGAGGAAGAAGGCCGCGACGGTGAGATGGACCCAGGTGCGCGAGCCCCGGGGGAGCCGCTCGCGCCTGACCGCCATGGCGACGGCCAGCACCGCCGTACCGAAGAACAGCCGGCCGAAGGTGACCTGGAAGGGCGCGAAGCCATGGGTGCCGACCTTGATCAGCAGAAAGCTGAAGCCCCAGATGATCGCGAGTGCCGCGAACCCGACCCGCCAGTCCAGGGCGGCACGGATACGGGACGCTGCCGCCGGGGGCGTGGGCGGCGACAGCGGGGCCGCGGCCGGAGGATCCGGGATCGCGGCCGGGTCCGGGAGCGGTGTGGAAGGGGTGGCCGTGGCGGAGGACGGGCCGGGGCGGGGCGGGGTCGCGGTGCTCATACGGCCACGATGTCGTGCTCCATCTCGTAGAACAAGCGAGATTGTGTCCACCCTTCTGCGTAGTATTGCTTACATGTTGAATCTGGAGCGGCTACGGACCCTGGACGCCCTGGCCCGCCATGGCTCGGTGAGTGGCGCCGCCGAGGGCCTGCATGTCACGACCTCGGCCGTCTCCCAGCAGATGGCCAAACTGGAGCGCGAGGTGGGCCAGCAGCTCCTGGCCAGAAACGGGCGCGGAGTGCGGCTGACCGACGCGGGACGGCTGCTCGCCGACCACGCGGCGCGCATCCTCTCCCAGGTCGAGATCGCCCAGTCGGACATCGAGGCCCAGCGCGGCCGGGTGGTGGGGGAGGTGCGGATCTCGGCCTTTCCCACGGCGGCCCGCGGCCTCTTCCCGGCGGCGATCCGTACCCTGCGCGAGAGCCACCCCGAACTGCGGGTCGACTCACGCGAGCTGGAGCCCGAGGCCGGCGTCCGGGGAGTGATCAGGGGCGATCTCGATCTCGGCGTGGTGCTGGACTGGAGCAACAAACGGCTGCCGGTGCCCGGCGGTCTGGCCACGGCCCATCTCCTCGACGACGCCGCCGATGTGGCCATGCCGCTGGACCATCCGCTCGCGGGCCGTACGGAAGTGGATCTGGAGGAGTTCGCGGAGGACGACTGGGTGTCCTGGCCGGAGGGCGAGTTCTGCCACGACTGGCTGGTGTTCACACTCCGCTCGAAGGGGTTCGAGCCGCGCATCGCGCATCTCGCGGGGGAGTACCACACCCAACTCGCCCTGATCGCGGCCGGGCTGGGGGTCTGTGTCGCGCCGAGACTGGGGCGCGGTGTCATCCCTGAGGGCGTCGCGGTCGTTCCCGTACGGCAGACGATGCGCCGCCATATCTACGCCGTGTGGCGGACCGACGCGGATCGCCGTCCTTCGATCAGGGCGGCCGTCGGGGCGCTGCGCGAGGCGGCGCGCGAGGCGGGCGGCTGAGCTGCTGTTCGCGGGTCGCGGGTGACGGGCTCGGGACTGGCGGCTGATGGGCGCGGGACGGCCGACGGTCCACTCCCTGCCGACGAAGAGTGGGCCCGTCAGCCGCCGGTCGGCGTCCCGCCGTCAGGCGAGCGTGATCGAGTCGCCGGCGACCGTGATCGACGCGGCGGGCAGCGGCTGGGTCGCGGGCCCGGACTTCACACTGCCGTCCGTCACACTGAACTGGCTGCCGTGGCACGGGCAGTGGATGATTCCGTCCGAGATGTCCTTCACGGCGCAGCCGCTGTGCGTGCACTTGGACGAGAAGGCCTTGAACTCGCCCGCCGCGGGCTGGGTGACCACGACACCCTTGTCGGCGAAGACCTTTCCGCCGCCCTCCGGGATGTCGGTGGTCTTCGCGAGGACATCGCCCCCGCCCCCGCCGGCGCCGTCCGAGCTGTCCCCGCCCGCGCCCGGGTCGCCGGCGGCGGGCGTCTCGGCCGCCGAGTCCGCCGTACTGTCCGAATCGCCGCACGCGACGAGCGCCGCGCCCAGCCCCACCGCTCCGGCCGCGGCGACCACGGTCCTCCGTGTCACGATCCGTGCGGACCCCTGCCATGCGGTCATGCTCAGCTCCGTTCGACGGCCGGCTCTCGATCGGCCGGTCACTGGTAGATACGCGGCCGAATGCTGCGATGTTCAAGCATCGAGGGACTTTTTGAAGAAGTCGAGTTCCCGCAGGAGCAGACCGTCGGCCACACCCTCCCCGGCCACGAGATGGCCCGTACCGGGCAGCGGCAGCACGGAGTGCGGCCGGCCCGCGGCGAGCAGGGCCGCCGAGAGCCGGAGTGTGTGTGCCGGGACCACATTGTCGTCGACGAGTCCATGGACGAGCAGCAGCGGACGGGTCAGCCTGTCGGCGTACGGAAGCAGCGACGAGCGTTCGTAGGCGCCGGGCTGGACATCCGGATGGCCGAGATAGCGCTCCTCCCAGTACGTGTCGTACAGCCGCCGGTCGGTCGGCGGCGCGCCCGCCACCGCGGCGTGGAACACATCGGGGCGGTGCAGCACGGCGCCCGCCGCCAGATAGCCGCTGAACGACCAGCCACGGATGCCGACCCGCGCCAGGTCCAGCGCGTCGTACCGCTCGGCCGCCGCGTGCAGCGCGTCGATCTGGTCCGTCAGCACGGGCGTCAGCCGGTCGCCGACGATGGCGCGCTGCCACTCCACACCGCGCCCGGGAGTGCCGCGTCCGTCCGTGGCCAGCACGGCGAAGCCCTGTTCGGCGAACCACTGGCACACGGCCGTGTACCAGGCCCGCGCCCGTGTCACGACCTGCATACCGGGCCCGGCGTACGGACTGAGGAGCACCGGCAGCCTGCCCGAGCCCGCCTCGTACCAGGACGGCAGATGGAGCCGGGAACGCAACTCCCTCTCGCCCAGCGCCAGATGGATCGGCCTGGGCGTGACGAGGGGCTCCTCGGCGAGAACCGCGATCCGGCCGGCGGGCCTGCCCGCCCGCACCACGGTCACCCGGTGGCCGTCCGGAGTCCCGCTGTCGAGGACGAGTGTGCTGCCCCCGGCGGCGGCCGTGTGCACACCGGGCTCGTCGGTCACTCTGCTGAAGCCGTTCCCCGGTGTGTACGACCAGACATGGACCTCGGTCGGTTCCTCGCTCGCGGTGAAGTAGACCTGTTCGCCGACCGCGCCCAGCACCTCTCGGACCTGGAGTCCGGCCGGGGCGAGGACCTCGCCGATCCGGATCGAGCGGGCATCGCCCCGGACACACGGCAGGACGGCCACACCGGAGGCGGTGTGAAGCGGTGTGCCCGGCGGGAACTCCACCCACGCGTGGTCCGTGTGCCGGGAGAGCGTCTCGACGGCGCCGGTCGCCGGATCCGCGCGCAGAATCCACACCGTGCGCTGGTCCCGGGTCTGAAGACCGATGACCGGTCCCACGCTCTCCCACCGCGCGCTCACGACATACTCGAAGGCGAGGTCCTGCCAGACACCCCGCGGGGCGTCCTCCCCGGGAGCCCGCCCGGGAAGCAGGACCGGGGTGTACCCGCCCTCGACCGTCACCACGCGCAGCGAGGTCTCGGCATTGGCCGTGCCCGCCGAGGGGTAGGGGATCGAACGGGGCGGCCGGGCGGGGTCGGCGGGGTCCCCGATGTACCAGCGCGCCACCATCGAGGTGTCGACGCGGGCCACCAGGAGCGCGTCGCCCGCCGGGGACCACCAGTAGCCGCGCGATCTGCCGATGGACTCCGCCGCGACATGGTCGGCCAGACCGTAGGTCACCCCCGGCGCCTCGGGCTCGGCCAGCGGCCGGTCCCGGCTCCCGTCGGCGCGTACGACACGGAGGGCGCCGCCGGTCACATAGGCGATCAGGGCGCCGTCGGGGGAAGGGCGCGGGTCGGTGACCGGGCCGGCGGTGGGGACACGCCGGGGTGTGCCACCGTCCGTCCGTACCACCCACAGCGCGCCTCCCACCGCGAACGCCACCATGCGCGCCTCGCGGTCGGTCGCATACGCCACCACCTCCGCACCGGTCTCACGTGCTCGCTCGCGCCGCGTTCGCCTCTCCCGCGACAGCGGCTCCGGCCCGTCTGCTGCCCCTGTTCCGGCTCCCGCTCCGCCTGCTGTTCCGGCTCCCGCTCCCGCTCCCGCTCCCGCGTCGGCTCCGGCTCCCGCGCCGTGGCCGCCGAGCGCCGCCGGATCGGCGAGGATCCGCTCCTCCCCGTTCTCGTACAACCACAGCGGAGTGCGCGGATCGACGCCCGAGACGGACCGTACGAACAGCACCCGCTCGCCGTCGGGGGAGACGGTGAACCGGCGGGGAACACCGAGCGAGAAGCGCCGGGTGCGGGCGAACTGACGGGGGAACGCGTCGGTCTCCATGAGTGGTGTGATCTCCGGTTTCTGCGGGGCCGGTCCGGAGTCGGACGCCGGCGGTGGGTGCCGGAACCCACGACGTCCTTCTCGGAGAGTCTGACAGGCCGTCGGCCGCCATGGGCCTCGTCGGTGTGTCGGCGCCGGGACTTGAAGTGGTGGCCGTCGGGTGGGTGTGATCGTGTCTCAGAGGCCACCGGCGTTGGTCGTGCTGTGTTCGCTTTCCGCGGCCGGTCGCGTGCGCGGTGTCATGACCGGTTCGAGCAGTCGCCGTGGCGTATTCATCGCGCTGGATACAGGATCGCGATCGGAGTGTGTTGTGTCGAATCCGGGTCCGGGTTCGATACGGATCTCCGGGACCGGGACAGCCAGACCGCAGTCCTGGCAGCGTCCCTCGTGGTCGAGCGGACCGCCGTCCTGGTCGTGACGGAGGACGCGCTTCACTCCGGCCGGGGAGTAGAACTCGTCCCCCCAGCTCATCAGGGAGCGCACGACCGGCCACAGCGCGATGCCCTTGGCGGTCAGCCGGTACTCGACCCCCGCCGCCGCATGATTGTCGCGCGTGAGCACGCCTTCCTGCACAAGGGACTTCAGTCGGCTGGTCAGGACGGCGCGCGGGATCCCGAGCTGAGTGGCGAAGTCCCCGAACCGACGTACCCCGTAGAACGCGTCACGGATGATCAGGAGCGTCCACCGCTCTCCGACAACCTCCAGCGTCCGAGCCAGCGGGCAGTTCCGGTCCGCGTATGTGTTGGGGAGCGTCATACAGGGATTCTACCAGCGACGGTTCGCTCATTGAACTGGCGCATGCTACGGTGGTCGGAGGGGCTGGTTCGGTCAGTGAACTGACATTGTGGTCGAGCTCGGGAGAGTGCCCTCCCGCACCTGCGGTTCCCGCATCGGGCGACAGCTCGGCTACGGCGAATTCCCCCCATGCGCCACCTGCCGCAATGACCGGCGCGAAAGCAAAAAATCGCACGGAGGTCCATATGGCTGATGACCGACGAGTCTTCCTGATCACGGGTGCGGCCGGTAAGACGGGACGTGCCGGCGCCGAACTACTGCTGGAACGCGGTTTTACGGTCCGCGCACTGGTCCGGCAGGACGACGGCCGGGCACGGGCCCTGGCCGCGGCGGGCGCGGAAACAGTCGTCGGGGACCTCCTCGATCTCGACGACATGAGCCGTGCCCTGCGCGGGGTGAGCGGGGCCTATTTCTGCTATCCGATCCGCGAGGGACTGCTGGAGGCCACCACGGTCTTCGCGCAGGCGGCGGTCGAGGCGGGAGTCCGGTCCGTTGTGAACATGTCCCAGATCTCCGCCAGGCGGGAGGCGAAGAGCAACGCCGCACGTCAGCACTGGCTCGGTGAGCGACTGCTGGATCGAACGGACCTGCTTACGACCCACCTGCGCCCCACATTCTTCGCCGCGTGGCTCAGGGACTGGTGGGAATACAGGGAGGGTGAGGGCGTGCTGCGGCTGCCGTTCGGACGCGGGCGCCATGCCCCCATCACGGAGATCGACCAGGCGCGTGTGATCGCGGCGGTGCTGGCCGATCCGGAACCGCACCGGCGCAAGACCTATACGCTGCACGGGCCGATCGAGATGGATCACTACGAGATCGCAAAAGCCATGTCCAGGGGGCTGGGCATGCCGGTCCACTACGAGCCCATCAGTGTCGAAGAGTTCGCGGCCGCGATGACCGCCCGCGGGCTGTCCACCCACCTGGTCCAGCATCTGAGCAACGTGGCGGTCGACTACCAGCGGGGAATCTTCGCCGGCACGAACGACGTCATCGAAAACATCGGCGGCGGCGGCGTTCCCTTGACGGTCGAAGAGTACGTCACCAGTCGCAGGGAGGATTTCCGCACCAGCGGCCCCAACTTCGTACCGGAGCCCTCGGGCTGAGGAGTGGGACGAATTGGGTCAGTTAGTCCTTGTTTTGTTTATTCATTAAGATTTATCCATGGATGACATTCGTCGGCGAGTTCGGATGTTCTGCGATGCCTTCGGACTGGCCATGCCTGTCCTACAGGCGCCGATGGCGGGAGCCTGCCCGGCGTCACTGGCGGTCGCGGTAGCCGGCGCGGGAGGGATGGGGGCGTGCGGCACCGTGCTGCACGGTCCGGAGCAGGTCGGCGAGTGGATGGAGGCGTTCCGCGCCGGGTGCCCGTCCGGCGCCGTGCAGCTGAATATCTGGGTGCCGGGCTCCTCGGGCTCCGGAGCCGGGGAGCGGGACCGTCTGGTGGCTGACGCGGCAGCGTTCCTGGGGCAATTCGGCGCCGCGGGGGAGTCCGGCGGGCGGGGTGGGCCGCCGCCCTATCGCGAACAGTGTGAGGCGATGCTCACCTCGCGGCCCACGGTGATTTCCTCGATCATGGGCCTGTTCGAGCCCGAGTACGTCCGGCGGCTGCATGCCGCGGGCATCACCTGGTTCGCCTGCGCCACCACCCTGGAGGAGGCACTCGCCGCGGAGGAGGCGGGCGCGGACGCGGTGGTCGCGCAGGGCATGGAAGCGGGCGGCCACCGCGGCAGCTTCGACCAGGAGGACGCCGAGCGGACGGACATCGGGCTGTTCGCTCTGGTGCCGTGGTTCGCCGATCATCTGCGGGTGCCCGTGGTGGCGGCCGGTGGCATCGGTGACGGGCGCGGAGTCGCGGCGGCGCTGGCCCTCGGCGCCAGCGCCGTGCAGGTCGGAACGGCGCTGCTACGCACCCCGGAGGCGGCGATCGAGGCGGAGTGGGCCGATGCGCTGGTCGGGCTCGGGCCGGATGCCACCTTGACGACGCGCGCCTACTCGGGACGACTCGCTCGGGCCGTTACGACACCGTTCCTGGAGGCGTGGCAGCGGCCGGACGCACCGCGACCGGCGCCCTTTCCCGACCAGCTCGGCCTGATCGGGCGGTGGCGTGCGGGCGGAGCGCCGGGAGTCGACCCGACCGGCTACTTCGCGGGGCAGAGCGCGGCGCTGGCCTCGCCGGAGCCGGCCGGCGACATCGTGACACGCATGTGGCGGGACGCGTCCGCGCTGCTGGGGTGTTGGTGAGCACACTCCCCGGTCGAGGCTGACGCAACTGCCACGCATACGGCACTTCCACACGCACGGCACTCCCACACGCACGGCATCACCGGCATCGAGCGCGCGCTGACCGACAACGCCTGGGTCCGCCGCACGGGCCTGGCTGCCGCACAGGCCTGGCCCGGCGGCCCGGCCCGGAAGCAAGCCCTCGCCGAGATCGGCGCCACAGGAAAGCCGGTACCCCGAGGATGATTCCCGGCGTGCGAGGCCTACTTCGCCTCGCCTTCGCCGCGCACATACGCACCCGCGCGCGCCGCGGCGGCGGCGGCCTCGGCGGCCCGGTCCGCGACGGCTTCGTCCAGGGGATCGGGGCTGGTCAGCAGGCGGTAGTAGAGAGGGGCGGAGACGGCACGGATCACCTCGTGGGTGTCGGTTCCCCTGGGTACCTCGCCTCGGTCGACGGCCTGCTGGACGCAGGGTGCCCACTCCTCGACGCGGATCTCGTAGAAGCGGTGCAGGGCCTCGGCCGTCTTCGTCTCGCAGGTGGCGGCCGCGATCACCGCCTTGAACAGCGCCCCCTGCCTCGGGTCGGCCAAGGTGCGCCGCACGAGCCGGGCGTTGGCCTTGAGATCACCGATCAGCGAGCCGGTCTCGGTGCGCGGCAGTGACTGCTCGGCCATGTCGGTCAGCAGGTCGGCCACCAGACCGGTCACCGTTCCCCAGCGGCGGTAGACGGTCGTCTTGCCCACCTCGGCACGGCGCGCGATGTCGGCGAGGTCCAGGTGGGCGAAGCCCCGTTCCGCCAGGGTGTCCCCGGCCGCTCGCAGTACCGCCGTCCGCACCCGCGCCGTGCGCCCTCCGGGGCGAACGGTCCCCGGCTCCACAGCTTCAGCCGCCATAACGGTACTCCAGTTTCGTTAATCACTTGGCGCCTGCTACCTTACCGGGACCACTAACGGGACTGTAGAACCGTTAGGCAAGATCGGTGATCAGCTGAGGAAAGAGGATCGTCATGGAATACCGGCGGCTGGGTGCGTCCGGACTCAAGGTGTCCGCGCTGAGCTTCGGCGCCGGCACCTTCGGCGGCCGAGGACCGCTGTTCGGTGCCTGGGGCAACACCGACGCACGAGAAGCGCGCCGTCTCGTGGACGTCTGTCTGGACGCCGGGATCACGATGTTCGACACCGCCGACGTCTACTCCGGCGGCGCGTCCGAGGAAGTGCTGGGCGAAGCCGTCAAAGGGCGCAGGGACCAGGTGATCCTGTCCACCAAGACCAGCCTGCCGATGGGGGACGGCCCAGGCGACGCGGGCTCCTCCCGCTCGCGCCTGATCACCGCGTGCGAGGACGCGCTGCGCCGGCTCGGCACCGATCACATCGACCTGTTCCAGTTGCACGCCTTCGACGCCGGCACGCCCATCGAGGAGGTTCTGTCCACACTCGACGATCTGGTGCGAGCGGGAAAGGTGCGCTATCTGGGAGTCTCCAACTTCATCGGCTGGCAGGCGATGAAGTCCCTCGCCGTCGCGGACAGGTATGGCCACCCCCGCTATGTCGCCCATCAGGTCTACTACTCCCTCATCGGCCGCGACTACGAATGGGAACTGATGCCCCTCGGGCTCGATCAGGGCCTCGGAGCGCTCGTCTGGAGCCCGCTCGGCTGGGGACGGCTCACGGGCGGAGTCCGTCGCCATCAGCCGCTGCCCGCCGGCAGCCGGCTGCACCGCACCGCCGACTACGGTCCGCCGGTCGAGGACGAACACCTCCACCGCGTGGTCGACGCCCTCGACGAGATCGCCCAGGAGACCGGCAAGGCCATTCCGCAGATCGCCATCAACTGGCTGCTGCGGCGGCCGACCGTCTCCTCCGTCATCATCGGCGCCCGCAACGAGGAGCAACTCCGTCAGAACCTCGGCGCCATCGGCTGGACGCTCACACCCGATCAGATGGCGAAACTCGACGCGGCGAGCGGCAGGACGGCGCCCTACCCCTACTTCCCCTACCAGCGCCAGGAAGGTTTCGCCCGCCTGAACCCACCGATGGGTGACCTCACGCATCCGCCCGCCGCCTGACATCGACGGGATCAGGGCCACCGCCCGCCGAAGCGGCGCGGCGGCTCGGCATGGCTCCTCAGAGGCGGGTGTGGTTGCCTGCCCACACCGTGGGGGTCCGGTCCGCCCACGGGTTTGCCTGTTCGAGTTGGCCGGCGAGGCGGAAGAGGCGGCTTTCGAGGCCGTATCCGGCGGCGAACTGCATGCCGATCGGGAGCTTCGTTCCGGTGTCGGCCGTCAGCGGCACTGACATGGCGGGCGTGCCCGCCACATTGAACGGCATGGTGAACGGTGAGCGGTCGTTGAGGCGTTCGATCCAGCCGTGGCCGTCGAGTGCTTCCGCGTCCTCGGCGTAGGCGCCCAGGGGGAGGGGGAGCTCCGGCAGGGTGGGGGTGAGCAGTATGTCGTGGGTGCTGAAGTAGCGTGCCAGGCTTCGGGCGACCCGGTTGCGGATCGTGAGAGCGGTGACGAACTGGGCGCCGCTGACGCGTTGTCCGTAGTGGTAGCCGGCAAGGGTGACCGGTTCGAGGGTCGAGGAGTCGATGGGCCGGTCGAAGGCGGTGGCCAGCCCGTCGACCGAGGCCGCGAGGTTCGCCGTGAACAGACGGGTGGTGGCCAGGATGAACTCCTCCCAGTCGGCCCCGAGGCCGACCTCGGTCTCTTCCACCGTGTGGCCGAGGGATTCGAGCAGACGTACGGTGCGGAGGAGGGCGTCGGCCACGGGTGTGGTGGTGCGGCGTCCGCCCCATGCCTGGGTGAGGACACCGATGCGCAGCGAGCCCGGGTGGCGGGTGACCTCCTCCGCGTAGGGCCGGGACGGCTGCTGGGCGAAGTAGGGGTCACCCGGTTCCGGGCCGCGGATCTGGTCGAGCAGGGCCGCACTGTCGCGAACTGTGCGGCTGACGTGGCCGTGCACGGCCAGGCCGCTGAAGAGTTCGTCGAAGTCGGGGCCCATGGAGACGCGGCCACGGGAGGGCTTCATCCCGAAGAGGCCGTTGTAGGCGGCGGGGATACGGAGCGAGCCGGCGGCGTCGGTGGCGTGTGCGACCGGGACCACCCCGGCGGCGACAGCCGCGGCCGCGCCCCCGCTGGATCCGCCCGCGCTCCGCCGGAGGTTCCACGGATTGCGGGTCGGGCCGTACAGCACGGGTTCCGTCGTGATGCTGTAGGCCATCTCCGGTGTCGCGGTGCGGCCGAATGTCACGAGGCCGGCGCGGCGGAAGCGCAGCATCAGGGCGGAGTCGACCCCGGCGACGTTGCCGGCCGCGAGGCGGCTGCCCAGCTCCATTCGCCTCCCGGCCATGGCGACTCCGATGTCCTTGATCAGGAAGGGGACCCCGGTCAGCGGTGTGCTGCCGGGGTCGGGCTCGTCGTCGGTGGGCCAGGTCTCCACGATGGCGTTGATCCGCGGATTGACCGCCTGCGCGGCCTCGCGCGCGGCCGCCTCCAGTTCGGCGGGGGACACCTCGCCCTTGGTCACCAGCTCCGCGAGCCCGACCGCGTCGAAGGTCACGTACTCGGTAATTCTCATGTCACTCCCGGCGGAAAGAACGATACCGACCAGCACCTTACGATACCCATCGGTATCGCATGGCACGGGATAGTACCCTGGCGGGGGTGAAAGGCCCCCAATCGATCCGACGTCACGGAGCAGTCATGGCATCGACCGCCAGCAGGCCGAGCAGGGTGGCGAAACTGCCTCCTCGTGAGCGCATCCTCGACGCGGCGGAGGAGCTCTTCCAGAGCGAGGGGATCCGGCGGGTGGGCGTCCAGGCGATCGCCGAGAAGGCCGAGACCACCAAAATGGCGATCTACCGGCACTTCGAAACCAAGGACGCGCTGGTCGCGGAGTGGCTGCGGATCGTCGCCGCCGACTACCAGGCGGCCTTCGACCGGGTCGAGGCCGAACACCCCGGCCGGCCCCGGGACCAGATCCTGGGCCTGGCCCGTTTCATCGCGGAGGGACTGCCGGCGATCTCGCACCGGGGCTGTCCGTTCATCAACTCCCTCGCCGAGCTGCCCGACCGCTCCCATCCGGCACGGCAGGTGATCGAGCGGCACAAGGCCCGCCAGACCCGCCGGCTGGTCGGCATGTGCGCCGAGGCCGGGCTGCCCGACCCTGAGCAGGTCGCGGCCGAGATCACCTTCGTACTCGAAGGGGCGCAGGTCAGCACACAGAACGGGAGCATCGACCAGACGGCGGACCGACTGATGCGGATCGTCGAGGGGATCCTGGACCGGTACAGCTCCCGGCCCGGCGCATCCGTGGCGACCACCGGCTGACCGTCCCGCACCCGCGTGCGCACACGGTCCGCGGCCGACTTCGACACCCCGGAGTGGTCGCGCGCGGCGGTGTTCATCCGATGGGTCGGGTTGACGCCGGGCCCTCGGGTGCGGCGGGCGGTGCGGCGATGTCCTCAAGGACCTCCCAGAAGGCCCGCTGGTCCGGCGTCGCGGCGTGGCTGAGCAGTGCCCGGCGAACGGCCCGCGCGTGGGCCGGCCGGGCTGCGGCCAGGACACCGCGCCCGGTGTCGGTGGCGATGATGAAGCGCCGTCGGCCAGGACCGGCCTCCCGCGTGAGCAGGTGCCGATCGGCCATACGGGAGAGCTGACGTGAGAGGCGGGGCCGCTGCCGGCCGAGCATGGTTCCCAGCTCCTGCTGAGCCCTCCGGCCGGCGCTGCTCTCGATCACTCGGGACAGGACCGAGAAGTCGGCCACGGACAGGCCCGAGGCGGCCTGGATCTCTTGAGCGACCGCGGTGGTCACGGCCTCGTCGGCCCGCTTCCAGGCGATCCACAGTGCTGTCTCAGCGTCGTCGAGCGGCCGTGTCATACGGGCACTCCAGCCGTGTGTTGCCATGTAAACGCACGGGATGCATGCGACCGGCTCGCCGCCGTCGCCGGGGTGCGCTCCGGGCACCCCTCGGCCACTCCTCGTCTGTGATCACCCTCGGTTACTATGCTCACTTCATGCCGGAGGCCGGAAGCAAGGGACGAAGCGCCGTCGACGGACCGCTCGGGAAGCAGGGAGAACCGTATGCCGGTCGGAACTCCCCGGATCCTCCTCCGGGCCGTCGACGGGCGATTCCCGCTGCTGCGCCCCTCCCCTGGCGGTAGTGGATTGCAAGGCTAAAGACTAGGTGGCCTGGGAAAGTGCTGAATGAGGTGACTGCGACCCGCTATGTCACGCCCTTGCGTGAGGGCGGGTCGCTCCCGGGGATCGTCGAGGCCGACGATCTCGGTACGTACGTCATGAAGTTCACCGGCGCGGGGCAGGGCAGGAAGACCCTGGTCGCGGAGGTGATCTGCGGGGAACTCGGCCGCAGGCTGGGGCTGCGCGTCCCCACGCTGGCGCGGATGTGGCTCGACCCCGTCATCGGACTCTCGGAGCCCGACCAGGAGGTGCAGGGGCTGCTGAAGGCGAGCGGTGGGCTGAACCTCGGCATGGACTATCTGCCGGGATCGATCGGCTTCGACCCGCTGGCTTATCAGGTGAGTGCCGAGGAGGCCGGGCGGGTCGTCTGGTTCGACGCCGTCATCAACAACGTCGATCGCTCCTGGCGCAACCCCAACCTGCTCGTCTGGCACGGTGATCTGTGGCTGATCGACCACGGCGCCACCATGATCTGGCACCACAACTGGCCGGGCGCCGCGGCCTCGGCGGCGAAGCCGTACAACGCCTCCGACCACGCGCTCGCGCCCTTCGGGCCCGATCTCGCCTCCGCCGCGGCCGAGTTGGCGCCGCTGGTCACCGAGGAACTGCTGACCGAGGTCGCCGCCGAGGTGCCCGACGAGTGGCTGGCCGACGAACCCGGCTTCGACTCGACCGACGCGCTGCGCCGCGCCTATGTGGAGCCGCTGCTGGCGCGCGCCGCCACGGTCCATGAGCGGATCGTCCTCGACGCGCCCACCAGGAACGGGCCGTCGCGGGCCCCCGGCTGGCTGGCCGACCGGCTGACCCCCACGGCGCGCACCTCGGGCCCCCGGGCACGGCGGACGCCGGACGAGCACGCGAGGATCGAGAAGGACGGCGGCCGGTGAGCGAGAAGGACGTCTACGAGTACGCGCTGCTGCGCGTCGTGCCACGCGTGGAGCGGGGCGAGTGCTTCAACGCGGGGGTGCTGGTCTACTGCCGCGCCCGGTCCTACGTGGCGGCCAGGACCCATCTCGACGAGGCCAAGCTGACCGCCCTCGATCCACGGGCCGATGTCATGGGGGTACGGGCGGCCCTGCGCGCGGTTGAGAGCGTCTGCCGCGGCGGTGACCTGGCCGGGCAGGCTGCGGGGGACGACGCGGGCCGGCGGTTCCGCTGGCTGATCGCGCCGCGTTCGACGGTCGTCCAGCCCGGTCCCGTGCACACCGGGCTGACCGCCGATCCGGGGGCCGAGGCGGAACGGCTGCTGGAACTGCTGGTGCGTTAACTGCCGGCGCGTGGAACGGGGTGGGTGCCGGCAGGCCGCCCGGTGTGACTTCGGCTGCTCGTCCCCCTGTCGGTCCCATGGGCCGTTGACACCGGGTGCCCTGCCTTCTAGCGTCTCGGATGCCGGAGCGACTAAGCGGTCGCTCAGTGCTGGAGAGTCGCGGATTCCTAGGCGAGGAGAACAGAGGATGTCCACCACCGAGCAGCGCGTTGCCATCGTGACCGGGGCGGCACGTGGCATTGGCGCCGCCACCGCGGTGCGGCTGGCGGCCGAGGGCCGCGCCGTCGCCGTACTCGACCTGGACGAGGCCGCCTGCGAGGGCACCGTCGAGAAGATCACCTCGGCGGGCGGCACCGCGCTCGCCGTCGGCTGCGACGTCTCCGACAGCGCGCAGGTGGAGGCCGCGGTCGGGCGGGTGGCCGCCGAACTGGGCGCGCCGACGATCCTGGTCAACAACGCCGGTGTGCTCCGGGACAATCTGCTCTTCAAGATGAGCGAGTCCGACTGGGACACCGTGGTCGGCGTGCATCTCAAGGGCGCGTTCCTGATGGCGCGCGCCTGTCAGAAGTACATGGTCGACGCGGGGTTCGGCCGTATCGTCAGCCTCTCCTCCAGCTCCGCGCTGGGCAACCGGGGCCAGGCCAACTACGCGGCGGTCAAGGCCGGTCTCCAGGGCTTCACCAAGACCCTGGCCAAGGAGCTGGGCAAGTTCGGTGTCACCGCCAACGCCGTGGCTCCGGGCTTCATCGTCACCGAGATGACCGCCCAGACCGCCGCCCGCGTCGGTATGGGCTTCGAGGACTTCCAGGCCGCCGCGGCGAGCCAGATCCCCGTCCAGCGCGTGGGCCGGCCGGAGGACGTCGCGAACGCCATCGCCTTCTTCGCGGGCGACGACGCCGGCTTTGTCTCCGGCCAGGTCATGTACGTGGCCGGCGGACCCCTCAACTGAACCCGGGAGACGGTGACATGACCGAGGAGACGGAGCGGGAGCGGCCGGTGGCCGACAGCGGCAGGGTCGCGCTGATCACGGGCGCGAGCCGGGGTATCGGATACGGCGTCGCCGAGGCGTTCGTCGCCCGGGGCGACCGGGTGTGCATCACCGGCCGGGGCGAGGAGGCCCTGAAGGAGGCGGTGGAGCGCCTCGGTTCCGACCGGGTGATCGGTGTGGCGGGCAAGGCGCACGACGAGGCGCACCAGGCGGTCGCCGTCGAGCGCACCATGGAGGCGTTCGGCCGGGTCGACTTCCTGGTCAACAACGCGGGCACGAACCCGGTCTTCGGCCCGATGGCCGAGCTGGATCTCGGTGTGGCCCGCAAGGTCTTCGAGACGAATGTCGTCTCGGCGCTCGGATTCGCGCAGCTCACCTGGCGGGCCTGGCAGCGGGAGAACGGCGGTGCGATCGTGAACATCGCGTCGGTCGCCGGGATCTCGGCCTCGCCGTTCATCGGCGCCTACGGCATGAGCAAGGCCGCGATGGTCAATCTGACCCTCCAGCTCGCGCATGAGTTCGCGCCGGTCGTCCGCGTCAACGCGATCGCGCCCGCCGTGGTCAAGACCCGGTTCGCGCAGGCGCTGTACGAGGGCAGGGAGGCCGAGGTGGCGGCCGCGTATCCGCTGGGCAGGCTGGG
The DNA here is from genome assembly GCF_042890865.1 of Streptomyces sp. NPDC002018. NCBI lineage: Bacteria > Bacillati > Actinomycetota > Actinomycetes > Kitasatosporales > Streptomycetaceae > Streptomyces > Streptomyces sp. NPDC002018. Next base: position 330,563 of record NZ_JBIASO010000008.1, on the reverse strand, counting down.
GGTGCCCGAGGACATCGGGGGCGCCGCGGCGTTCCTCACCTCCGACCAGTCGGACTGGATCACCGGCCAGACGCTGGTGGTGGACGGGGGCATCTTCCTCAACGCCGGGGTGGGGTGAACGGCGGGGCCGGCTGATCCCGGCGGTGGGGTCCGGGCCCGGCGCGGGCACCGGAACGGGCGGGCCGCGGGGGTGTCGGTACGGGCGGGCCGCGAGGGTGCCGGTACGGGCCGGGCGCGAGGGTGCCGGTACGGCCGCTGGCGAGGGGGGCGTACGGCAGCGGGCGTAGAGGCCGTACGGCTGTGCGTGAGGTGTCGGTACGGGTGCCCGAGTGGTGTGAACCGGCGTCGTTACGATCTTCCCAAAAGCCCCACTGGATCACCGTGTTGATCCGGCCACGCTGCGGTATGGTCTGCCGATCCATGGCTGAACAAGGAGTGTGAAGTGTTCAACCGGACCAGTCGGCAGGCCGCTGCGGCCCTCGCGTCGATGTCCCTGCTCGCGGGGTGCGGCCTGTTCTCGGACGACGAGGCGGAAGCAGCCCAGAAGATAACCGTCGGTACGACGAGTGAGCCGCCCACCCTCGACCCCGCGGCGTCCTGGGACAACGGCTGGGAGATGTTCCGCAACGTCTTCCAGACGCTGGTGGCCTTTCCCACCGGCAGCTCGTATCCGCAGCCCGACGCGGCGCGCCACTGCGGGTTCGCCGATGCCTCGAACCAGGTATTCCAGTGCGCCTTACGTAAGGGGCTGACATTCTCCGACGGCGCGAAGCTCGACGCGGCGGCCGTCAAGCACTCCTTCGACCGGATCCTGAAGATCAATGTGGAGGGCGGTCCCGCCGGTCTGCTGGAGTCCCTGGACAAGGTCGAGACACGGGGGACCGACACCGTCGTCTTCCGGCTGAAGAAGCCGGACGCGACCTTCCCCTTCATCCTGGCCACGCCCGCCATGTCCATCGTGAATCCGGCGGAGTACCCGCTGGGCGAGCTGAGACAGGACGGCAAGGTCAACGGGTCGGGACCGTACACCCTCGCCTCGTACCGGACGGGCGACCGTGCGGAGCTGGCGAGGAACGAGCGGTACACGGGGTTCGCCGACCGCAGGAACAACGGCGTCACGATCAGGTACTTCAAGGAGTCCGGCCCCCTCTTCGACGCGCTGAAGAAGAAGGAGATCGACGCCGTCTACCGGGGCCTCACCTCGGAGCAGGTCGTCGAACTGGAGGAGAAGCGGCCGGAGAACGAGGCCCTGCAACTGGTCGAGACGGTCGGCGCCGACATCCGCTATCTGGTGTTCAACCCCGCCGACCCGGCCGCCGGGAGACTGGCCGTACGGCGGGCGGTCGCCCAGGTCGTGGACCGCGACGCGCTCGTCGCCAAGGTCTACCAGGGCACGGCGGAGCCGCTCTACTCGATGGTCCCCAAGGGCATCGCGGGCCATGCCACCAGCTTCTTCGACCAGTACGGCGACCCCGATGTGGACAAGGCGAGGGCCCTTCTCGCGGAGGAGGGGATCACCACCCCCGTACCCCTCACGTTCTGGTACACGACGGACCGGTACGGATCGGGCACGGCGGCGGAGTTCACCGAGCTGAAGCGCCAGCTCGAGGCGTCGGGGCTGTTCGAGATCAAGCTGCGCGGCAAGCCGTGGAAGGAGTTCCAGGCCGGCTATCAGAAGGGCCGGTATCCCGTCTTCGGCCGTGGCTGGTTCCCCGACTTCCCCGACCCGGACAACTTCATCGCGCCCTTCGTGGGCAAGCACAACGCGCTGAGCACCCCGTACGAGAGCCCCGAGATCACCGGGACGCTGCTGCCCCAGTCGCGGAGGATGAGCGACCGCGCGGCGGTCAGCCAGCAGTTCCAGCGTGCCCAGGAGATCTTCGTGGGCGATGTGCGGCTCCTTCCGCTCTGGCAGGGCAAGCTGTACGTCGCGTCGAGGGAGGACATCGCGGGCGGCGAGCGCGCGCTCGATCCGCAGACGGTGATGCAGATGTGGGAGCTGTACCGCAAGGCGAGCTGGTAGCGGAGACGGAGGTGTCGGCACTCGGCGGCGTCGGTGGTGTCGGCGGCGTCGGCGGCGTCGGCTGGTTCTCGCGGGGGCGGGGACGGGGCCGGCGGGTCTCCGCGGGGGCGGGGGCGGGCGCAGGGGCCGTTGTCAGTGGCCACCGGTAGGTTCAGTGACGCAACAAGTGATCGCTTACCGGAGGTTGTTGACGTGACCGACACCGACATGCTGCCCGCGTCCTGGCGTGGCGTCCTCGGCGAAGAGCTGGACAAGCCCTACTTCAAGGAGCTGGCCGACTTCGTCGAGGAGGAGCGGGCGAAGGGGCCGGTCTACCCGCCGCGCGAAGAGGTGTTCGCCGCGCTCGACGCCACGCCGTACGACCAGGTGAAGGTCCTCATCCTGGGCCAGGACCCGTATCACGGGGCGGGGCAGGGGCACGGGCTCTGCTTCTCCGTCCGGCCCGGTGTCAGGACGCCTCCCTCCCTGCGGAACATCTACAAGGAGATGAAGGAGGAGCTGGGGCACCCCGTCCCGGACAACGGCTATCTGGTGCCGTGGGCGAAGCAGGGGGTGCTTCTGCTCAACGCGGTGCTGACGGTCCGCGAGGGCGAGGCCAACTCCCACAAGGGCAAGGGCTGGGAGAAGGTGACGGACGCGGTGATCCGCGCGGTCGCCGAGCGGCCCGACCCCGCCGTGTTCGTCCTCTGGGGTGCCTACGCGCAGAAGAAGCTGCCGCTGATCGACCAGGAGCGCCATGTGGTGGTGAAGGGCGCGCACCCCTCGCCGCTGTCGGCGAAGAAGTTCTTCGGGTCGCGTCCGTTCACCCAGATCAACGAGGCGGTGGCCGCGCAGGGGCATGAGCCCATCGACTGGCGCATCCCCGACCTCGGCTGACCACGGCGCTCCCGACAGGCTCGGGCCGTCCGCCCGAGCCTGAAGGGGAATGTTCGCTACGGGAGCTAGCGTCATGTTTGTCGGATTTACTGGACAGGCATGCGGAGGCGGTAGTGAGGGAGCGGCAGGAGGCGTCGGAGGACGCTGTCATGACCAGGATCGGGCAGGCGGTCATGCTCCTCCACGGCGGCGACCGCGAAGAGGCTCGGAATCGCTTCGGTGCGCTCTGGACGGAGATCGGGGAGACGGGGGACCCGCTCCACCGCTGCACACTCGCGCACTACATGGCGGACACACAGGACGACCCGGGCGATGAACTGGCCTGGGACTTAAGGGCGCTGACCGCCGCGGACGGTACGGAGGGGCCGGCCGGAGACAGACACGGGGACGGGCGTCGGGACGGGCGAGGGGACGGGGACGGGGACGGGCGCGGGGGCGCCGAGGCGGAGGGGGGAGCCGGGCGGACCGGGGGGTGGCCGGCGGAGGCCGGGGCCGGACCCGCCGTGCGCGCCTTCTACCCGGCGCTCCATCTCAATCTCGCCACCGACTATATGAAGCTCCAGCGGCCGGACGCGGCCCGGCTCCATCTGGACCGGGCGCGCGACGCGGCGGACGCGCTGGGGGAGGACGGCTACGGCCACACGGTACGGGCGGGGATCGACCGTCTGGAGCGGCGGCTCCGGGAGCGCTGAGCCCTGGGGCCGGGGGCGGCCAGGGCGGCGAGGGAGGGACGGGGCCCCGGTCGGCCGGTGCGGTGGGGCCAGGACGGGGCCCCGGGTCGGCGGGGCCCCGCGCCCATGGTCAATTCCGGTAGGTCTGGGCGCAGATACGGGCCTGGGGGCTGTCCGTCGGCCAGCGGCCGTAGGTCTCGCCGAGATCGCAGAGATCGGCGACGGTGGGCGGAGCGCGGTCGGGCGCGGGGGCGCGTCGCGGCTCCGGCCGCTCATGGGGCGCTCGGGGCCGTTCCTTCCGAGCCGGTGCGGGTACGGGCCGGCTCCCGGGGCGTTCGGGTCCTGCCGCCCGCTCCGGTGCGGCCCGGTGCGGTTCGGGGGAGGTCCGCGGCGCCGGTTCCGGGCTCCTGGTGGGGATGATCGCCTCAAGCGCCTCCCTGGCCGGAGCCTGGACGATCTGCGGTTCCGCGCCGCCCGCCCCGGGAGCCCCGCTGCTCGGCCCCGGCCGGGGTACGGACAGGGGCACCGGCCGTGCCTCCACGGTCACACAACCGGAGACGGCCGTGACCGCCACCCCCAGCAGGACCATCACTGCGCTTCTCGTTCGCTGCACCCGGCAACTCTGCTGGGCGGGACGGTGCTTGGGGAGCGCAAAGGGCGCGGATTGGCCCGGACGGGTGACATCCGCGGGGTTGTGGCGTGGTGGCGGCGATCGCCGTGGACCGTTCCGCCCCGGTGCCCAGGGCGGCGCCGGGCGGACGCTCGGGCTCAGGGGCGCGGCTCACTCGCCCGTCGCGCCGTCGATCCGTTCCCGGACGAGGTCCGCGTGGCCGTTGTGCCGGGCGTACTCCTCGATCATGTGGGTGTAGATCCAGCGGAGGTTGAACGGCTCGCCGGTCGTCCGGTTCCGCCGGCCGGCGCCCAGATCGTCCAGGGAGTGCGGCGCGGCCAGCTCACGGGCGCGCGCGATCTCGGCCTGCCAGGTGGTGTACGCCTCGGCCCAGGTGTCGTCCTCGCCGGGATGGAAGTCGCCGTCCGGATCGGCGTCGGTGTAGTAGATCGGCCCGGCCTCTTCGTCCGCCAGCGTCCTGCGGAACCAGGCGCGCTCCACCTCTGCCATGTGCCGTACGAGACCCAGCAGGCTCAGTCCGGACGGTGGTACGGAGGCCTCCCGGAGCTGTGCGTCGTCCAGCCCCGCGCATTTCACCGCCAGTGTCTCGCGGTGGTACTCCAGCCAGCCCTCCAGCATCTCGCGTTCGCCCGCGACGGTGGAGGGTGAGGTGCGCTCGGTAGTCGTCATGGCGGTCATCCTCACGTACGGACCGGTGTCCTCGCCAAGCGTTATTCGCCCGGCCCGCCCCCGCGACGGCGCCGGCCGGCCCGCCGGGCGCAGGGCTGACCGGCGGGTGCGCCGCAGGACCGGCCCGCCGGCTCCCTGCCGCCGTCGCCGTCCGCGATGCCCAGCCTCCGGCGCAGCAACTCGTCGCATCCGCGCCGCAGCGCGTCGGGGGACACTACGGCGTTGTGGTACGAGCCCGCCGCGCAGGAGAACATCAGCCCCTCGCACGGCGGTCAGGGGCGCCGCGCCGACGGTGGCACCGACACCGACACCGACAGGGACAGCGACAGCGACACCGGGACCCGGCCCGATCCCGGGACCCGGCTCGGCGCGGGGCTCGCCGCGTACTCCGCCGCCCGAGTGCCCCGCACCACCGCGATCGTCCGGCAGGCCACCAGGACGGGCCGGATGACCGCGGTCACCTCACCGGCCGTAGCGGCCCTGCGCGACGCCGCGATCGTCGCCGCCTCCCGGTTCGGCCCCGGCCTGCTCCTGCGGAGCTTCGCGGGGATCGCCGACTGGCGGCCTCCCCGGCGCACGTATGCTTCCGGGACACCACACCAGGCATAGGGGAGGCCCTTGTGAAGATCGGCTGCGTCGGGCTCGGCGACATCGCGCAGAAGGCGTATCTGCCGGTGCTCACCACCCTGCCCGGGGTCGAACCGCATCTCCACACGCGCACCCCGGCCACTCTCACCAGGACCGCGGAGACCTACCGCGTCCCGGCCGCCCACTGCCACACCGACCTGGACTCACTGCTCGCCCAGGGGCTCGACGCCGCCTTCGTCCACGCGCCCACCGCCGCGCACGCCGAGATCGTCACCCGGCTGCTGGAGGCGGGCGTACCGACCTATGTCGACAAGCCGATCGCGTACGAACTCGCCGACACGGAGCGTGTGGTGGCCCGCGCCGAGGAGCGCGGGGTCAGCCTCGCCGTCGGGTTCAACCGACGCTTCGCCCCCGGCTACGCCCAGTGCCTGGAGCACCCGCGCGATCTGATCCTGATGCAGAAGAACCGGGTGGGTCTGCCCGAGGACCCGCGCACCTTCGTCCTCGACGACTTCATCCATGTCGTCGACACCCTGCGCTTCCTCCTCCCGGGCCCCGTCGAGCACACCGGCGTACGGGCACGGATCCGGGACGGGCTGCTGCACCATGTCGTACTCCAGCTCTCCGGCGACGGATTCACCGCCATCGGCGTGATGAACCGGCTGAGCGGCTCCACCGAGGAGATCCTCGAAGTGTCGGGACAGGACACCAAGCGGACCGTCCACGATCTCGCGACCGTCGTCGACCACAAGGGACAGCCCAGCGTGCGGCGGCGCGGCGACTGGGTCCCGGTGGCCCGCCAGCGCGGTATCGAGCAGTGCGTCCTGGCGTTCCTCGACGCCGTACGGACCGGTGAACGCGTCAGCGCACAGGATGCGTTGCGGACTCATGAGCTGTGCGAGCGGGTGGTACGAGAAGCACTGGACCAGGCCGCCTCCTGAACGAGCGCGCGCCGTCCGTGGCGCAGAGCGCGGCCAGCACGGCGAGGGCGGCGTAGACCGCCCAGTCACCGAACTCGGCATACGGAGTCGTGCCCCGGGCGAGCGGCACGTCGAACACGGCGGTGGTGCTCCGGTCCGTGCCGATCCCGGCGCCGATCCGCTCGCCGTCCGGCCCGAACACCGCGCTGGTGCCCGTCAGCGTGGCATGCGCCATCGGCCGGCCGGTCTCCGCGGCCCGCAGCGCCGCCAGCGAGGCATGCTGCTCCGGCGCCCAGCTTCCCTGGAACGTCGAGGTCGAGGACTGTGCGATCAGGAGCTGCGCGCCGTCCCTGACCAGCCGCCTGCTCATATCGGGGAACGCCGACTCGAAGCAGACCAGCGGCCCGAACCGCAGCCCGCCCCTGCCTTCGCCGGGCAGCACCATCACCACCTGGCGGGTGCCGCGCTCACGGTCCTCACCCGCCGCCCTGCCGACCGAGGTGGCCCAGCCCAGCGCGGCGCGGGCCGGGATGTACTCACCGAAGGGCACCAGCCGCATCTTGTCGTACGTATCGCCGGTCGGGCCGTTCGGACCGACCAGCACGGCGCGCTTGTATATCCCGGCCGTCCCCGCCGCGTCCGTGCTGCGCGCGTCGACATTGACGAGTATCTCGGCGCCGACCGCGCGGGAGAGCACCGCGAGCCGGGCCGCCAGATCGGGTCTGGTCGCCAGATCGGCGGAGACGCTGCTCTCCCCCCACACCACCAGATCCGGATCCCGGCCGGCCAGGGAGCGGGTCAGGGTCTCGCCCTGCGCGAACCGTCGCTCGCGGGCGTCGGCGCCCTCGACCACGCCCGGCTGGACGACCGCGATCCGTGCCGTGCCGGACCGCTCCGGCTCCGGTGCCCAGATCCACACCGAGAGCACGGTGACGGCGCACAGCACGAGGGACACGACCCCGGTGAGCCGTGGCCGCGCCCAGGGGGCCGAGACGACCACCGTGACCGCGGTGTTCACCGCGACGACCAGCAGACTCACCAGCCAGACGCCGCCCACCGAGGCGAGCCGCAGGGCCGGGGCGACCTCCCACTGGCTGGCGCCGAGCAGCCCCCAGGGGCCGCCGAGCCCCTGCCAGGACCTGATCAGCTCGATCACCAGCCAGCCCGAGGGAACCACGGCGACGGCCGCCGCCGCGCGGCCCGGCGACGGTGTCCCGCCGAGCATGGACCGCACCAGCCGGCCCCAGCCCGCCCACAGCAGCCCGAGCAGCGCGGCGAGCACCACCAGGAACACATGAAGGCTCGGCGCCAGCCAGTGATGTACGGCGATCATGAAGCCGATGCCGCCCAGCCAGCCGTCCAGGGCTGCGCGACGGGCCGTCGGAGCCGACCGTACGAGCAGCATCCAGGGCACCAGCGCGACATACGCGAACCACCACAGGGCCGGCTCGGGAAACGCGAGGGCCGGCAGCGCTCCGGCCACCACCGCGGCGGCGCCGCGCCACCACGGCGACGTCAGACTCCGGCCGACCGGGGTTCGCATCCCAAGCGCCTCCTTGCCCCGCCCCGCCCCTTCAGGCTTTCTTCCCCCGTGGAACGGCACCGAAGCGGGTGGGGACCTGGAGAAAGAGGCGACGGAAGTGATCCGGACCCGGACCCGGTCCGCGGTCCGGGGTCCGGGGTCCGGGGACCGGAGGCCAGGGAGAGCGGAGGCCAGGGAGAGCGGAGGCCAGGGGGAGCGGGGGCCGGGGGAGCGGGGGACCGGAGGCAGGAGCCCGGGGAGCTGAGCTACGGGCGCGGGGCCGTGGGCGGGGCCGGGGCCGGGGCCTGCGGGTCAGCCGACGTCGGCGGACGCCGAGACGCGCCGCCACTTCTCCTGGACGGCCACCATACGCAGCAGCCAGCCCGTGTCACCCCGCAGCAGACCGAATGTGCACCGTCCGCCGCTCATCAGCTCCTCGCCCGACTCGTGCCGGCGCGGGCTGAGGTAGTCCGCCCGCAGCTCCGCGCCGTCGCCGGGAAACGTGTCGGGATCCTCCATACGCAGCCGGCGGTTGACGATGAGCAACTGATGTGTGCTGTACGGGCGCAGAGTCCCGGCCAGCCAGTCGGCGACCTCCGCGGCCGAACCCTCGATACCGCCCTCCCCCGTGTGGTCGGCACGGCCGTCCGGGGTGAACAGGGCCCGGTATCCCGGCCAGTCGGCATCGGCCACGGCCACCGCGTAATCGGTGATCACCTCATCGATGGCGAGACGGCCCATCACGGTCGCGAGATCCACGCGCTGTGTCATCGGCTCAGTCTCCGGCAGGAAGTGCCCCGGGCCAAGAGCCGCGCACACCGGTCACCCGTGGGGTGGGCCGCTTGCTCCGGGCGGCGAGGGCTCACCGGCGGCCGAAGAACTCGAACTCGGCGGCGGCCGGGCGGCGGCCCGTCCCGTCCCCGTCCCGTCCCCGTCCCGTCCCCGGCCATGTCCATCTCCATGTTCATCCTCGTGGCGCGCCCGCCGGGCCGTCCAGCCCCGGTCCTCCTGGACGGAGGGCACGGCGCCCCTCCTCTCCGGGGCGACCCGAACGTCCATCGGCACGACCGGCGATGTCGGACGGTCCTGGTGGGGGCGGCGGCCGGGAAAGGGCGGATCATGGCCGTGAGGGTTCACAGCGTGCCGGACAGGATGCTCGGACGTCCGGGGTTACGGGGAAGATCGATGAGACTCTGCTTTCTGGTGGAGGAGCAGTACCGGCACGACGGCATGCCCGTGGAGGTGATCCGTCAACTCACCGCCTGGGGCCACCGGGTGGATGTGCTGCGGCCCGGCAGTTCCCTGCTCCGGCTGTCGGAGACGGTGCTGACGGGCAGTCATGACGCCTGGGTGCTCAAGACGGTGTCGGGGGGCCCGGGTCTGACGCTGCTCGAAGCGGCGGCGGCGGTCGGTCTGACCACGGTCAACGACGCGCGGTCGATTCGCGGGGTGCGGGACAAGGTACTCGCGGCGGTGATCGGCCGGAGCCGGGGGCTGCCGATGCCGGTGACCTACGCGGCGGCGCGGCCGGAGACGCTGGCGGAACTGCCGGAGACGGAGTTCCCGCTGGTGGTGAAGCCCGCCGACGGCAGTTCGGGGCGCGCGGTGCGGCTGGTGCCGTCGCCGGAGCGACTGGCCGAGCTGGGGAGCGAACTGGCCGGCGAGGGGATGCTGATCGCCCAGCCCTATGTGCCCAACTCGGGAGTCGACCTCAAGGTGTACTGCGTCGGGGGCGAGTTGTACGCGACCGAGCGCTGCTCACCGCTCCATCCCGACCGGCCGGCGCACGAGCGGCGGGTACCCCTGTCCGCCGAGGTGGCAGGGATGGCCGCGGAGGTCGGGGCGGTGTACGGGCTCGATCTGTACGGCGTGGACGTGCTGCTCGGCCCCGACGGCCCGGTGATCGTCGACGTCAACGACTTCCCGAGCTTCCGGCTGGTGCCGGACGCGGTGGAACGGGTGGCGAGGGCCGTACTGGAACTGGCCCGTGCGGGCGGGGGCGGGGCGAGTACGGCCGGGGCCGCACCGGACGTCGTTCCGCCCCAGGAACCGGCGGCGGACATCGTCGCGCTCCCCGACCCCGAGCCGGTTCCCGTGCAGCTCCGCGCCACGGCGGCCGGTGAGGGCCGATGAGGATCTGTCTGATCACACCCCGGCCCGATCACCCGCTCCTCGCCGCCACGACGGCGCTGCTGACGCCGCGGCACGAGGTGGACTCGATCGATCCGGGGGCGGGGCACGAAGCGCCTACGTACCCGGTGTCCGGGGACACGCTCGCCGATGTCTATCTCCTCAAGGCACGGACACCGCGCGCGCTGGCCCTGGCCCGGTCCTTCGAGGAGCGCGGGGCTCCCGTGGTCAACTCGGCCGCCGCGACCGGACTCTGCCAGGACCGTACGGCGATGGCCGAGCTGGCCGGGTCCGCCGGGCTGCCGTTCGCCGGCACCCGGACGGTGGCCACCCTGCGGCAGCTCGCGGCGGAGACGGACCTCCCGTATCCGCTCGTGGTCAAGAGCCGGTACAGCAGGCGGCAGGATCTGGTCGCCCGTGCCGACGACGCCGCAGGGCTGCGCCGGCTGTGCGTGGAGTGGTCCGACGAGCCGGTGGTGGTCCAGCCGTTCACCGCGAACAGTGGCTGGGACCACAAGCTGTGGGTGATCGCGGGCCAGGTCTTCGCGGCCCTGCGCCGCTCGGAGCTGGCCGATCCCGGGAGCCGTGGTCCGACCCTTCCGCTGGTGCTCGCCGATCTGCCCGGCGGCTGGCTCGACCTGGTCCGCCGGGTCGGCTCCGTCTTCGCGCTCGATGTCTACGGCGTGGATGTGATCGACGCGGGCGGCGGCGCCCCGCTGATAGTCGACATCAACGCCTTTCCCGGTATCAGGGGACAGGCGGGTGCCCCCGAGGCGCTCGCGGCCCTGGCGCTGCGGACGGCGACGGGGGAGGGGGCCGTTGTGCCGGGGTGAGCCCCAGGTGGCGTCCGCGAGCCCTGCCGTCCCTCGCGTCCCCCGCGTACGTAATACTCACTGCATGGGTTCGAAGATTACGGGGAGGGCCGCGGACACGCGCGGTGAGACGTTCGGGGGCGAACCCGTGGGGATCAGACGGGCGACCGCCCGTGACGCCAGACGGCTCACCGCCCTGGTGCGCCGGTCCCGTGCCTACGAGGGCCCGTACGCGCCGATGATCGTCGGATACCGGGTGGGTCCGGACTACATCGAGGCCCATGAGGTCTTCGTGGCCGTCGGCTCCGGCGACCGGGTCCTCGGCTTCTACTCCCTCGTCCTGCTGCCTCTCGCTCCCGCGACGGCGGAACTCGATCTGATGTTCGTGGCGGACGACGCGCAGGGCCTCGGTATCGGCCGTCGGCTGATCGGGCATATGACGGTCCGGGCGCGCGCGGCCGGGCTCGACCGGGTCCGTATCGTCTCGCACCCGCCCGCGGAGGGCTTCTACCGCAGCGTGGGTGCCCGGCGGACCGGTACGGAAGCCGCGAATCCGCCCGCCGTGATGTGGGACCGCCCCGAACTGCTCCTGCCGATCACACGCGGGGAGCCGATCACGCGCGGGGAAGAGGGAAGCGGCTAGAGCGTTCCCGCTCGGCCTTCGGGGGCCCGCGCGGGCCGAGCGGACGGCGCCTACGCTGCCTCGTTCACCTGACGGGTGCTGTTGTGCAGGGCGGCGGCCCACTCCAGCAGGAGCACTTCGTACGCCTCCGAGGGCCAGGTGCCGTCGGAGGCGTCGGCCGCGTCGACAAGCGCGCGGATCCGCTCATTGGCCGCGACGGCGTCGGAGGCCGACGATGCGGAGGCACGAGAGGAGGACATATGACAAGCGTAGGGGCAGCGCGCGCGCCGGGACACCGATGAGAGCGCGTCCTTGCTCACACCGCCCCGCCGCCAAACCTGCTCCCGTGGACCCGTCAGCCGGCCGACTCGCCCGCGTGGGGGCTCAGGGTGTCCGTTCCGATCAGGACGAACAGGGCGATTCCGAGCAGCACCCGGTAGATCACGAACGGCATGAAGCTCTTGGTCGTGATGAACTTCATGAACCAGGCGATAACGGCGTATCCCACCACGAACGCGATGATCGTGGCGAAGATCGTGGGCCCCCAGGACACATGACCGTTGCCCGCGTCCTTCAACTCGAAGACACCGGAGGCGAGGACGGCCGGGATCGCCAGCAGGAAGGAGTAACGCGCCGCCGCCTCACGGGTGTAGCCCATCAGCAGACCACCGCTGATCGTCGCGCCCGAGCGGGAGACACCGGGCACCAGCGCCATCGCCTGGCAGATACCGAAGATCAGACCGTCCCTGACACCCAGCTCCTGGAGGGACTTGCGCTGCTTGATGGCGCGGTGCTTGCCGCCGGTCTCGTCGCGCGCCGCCAGCCGGTCGGCCACGCCGAGGACGATGCCCATCACGATCAGCGTCACGGCGATCAGCCGCAGATCGCGGAACGGACCCTCGATCTGGTCCTTGAAGGTGACCCCGAGTACGCCGATCGGGATCGAGCCGACGATGACCAGCCAGCCCATCTGGGCGTCGTGGTCACCGCGCATCGCCTTGTTCGTCAGCGAGCGGAACCACGCGGAGACGATACGGGCGATGTCCTTGCGGAAGTAGATCAGGACGGCGGCCTCGGTACCGATCTGCGTGATCGCGGTGAACGCCGCGCCCGGGTCGTGCCAGCCGGCGAACGCCGCCGTCAGCCGCAGATGCGCGCTGGACGAGATGGGCAGGAACTCGGTCAGTCCCTGGACCAGCCCAAGGATGAAGGATTCGAACCAAGACATGAGGTACTACGCCATCCAAAAAAGGATCATGCACTGGCCGGCTGAACCGCGGCACAGTGGCGGACGGGGAGCTGACGACGGGCGATGCGCGGGTTAGATCATATGAATGGGCAGGTGGTCCTACTCACGTGGTTCTACGTCTCACGCCTGCTTCGCCACCGCGGAAAACGGCGTCGCTGAGGCCGGTGGCATGACGATCACATGCCGGGTTGGGGCAGCGTAGCGTCTGAAGATGAACGGAACCGCTGGCAGCCCCCGCCACCGGCGGCCCTCTCCCCGGGCGGTCGGTGCCCCCGTCACCGTCCGAACTCATGTAGGGCGTTCCGTGCGGTGAAAGACCTACACATGGCGCATTGCGGAGAGGGATAGGTCACAGGCGCGCGCTCTGCTGCTCGTTCGGCGCGCTGTCCTAACATCTGGGCATGACGGTCCTGCCTGACGACGGGCTTTCCCTGGCCGCCGAGTTCCCCGACGCGACCCGCGAGCAGTGGCAGAGCCTGGTGGCAGGCGTACTGCGTAAATCGGGTCGCGACGTCTCGGGACCGGCCGCCGAGGAAGCACTTGCCACGACGCTTCAGGACGGGCTCAGCACCCGTCCCCTCTACACCGCCGAGGACGCGCCCGGCGACAGCGGCCATCCGGGTTTCGCGCCGTTCACCCGGGGCGGCCGGCCGGAGGGCGGCGCGGTCTCCGGCTGGGATGTACGCCAGCGTCATACGCGGCCCGACCCCGCGCGTACCAATGAAGCCGTGCTCGCCGACCTGGAGAACGGGGTCACGTCCCTGTGGCTCGGGGTGGGAGCCGGGGGAGTCCCCGTGAGCGGTCTGGCCACGGCGCTCGACGGTGTCTATCTCGACCTGGCCCCCGTGGCGCTCGACGCGGGCGACGCCTTCGGACCCGCCGCGCGGGAACTGCTGAGGCTGTACGAGGAGCGCGGGGTGGCACGCCATCAGGCACGCGGCACCCTCGGCGCCGATCCCGTCGCCCAACTCGCGAGGACCGGACGGGAGACGGACGGCCACACCAGGGAGGCGGCGGAACTCGCCGCGCTCTGCGACCGTGCGTACCCCGGGCTGCGCGCCATCTCCGTCGACGCGCTGCCCTACCACGAGGCCGGCGCCTCGGACGCCCAGGAGCTGGGCTGCTCGCTCGCCACCGGAGTCGGCTGGCTGCGTGATCTCACCGCGGCCGGACTCTCCGTCGAGGCGGCCTGCGGCCAGCTCGAATTCCGTTACGCGGCCACCGCCGACCAGTTTCTGACGATCGCCAAGCTCCGGGCCGCGCGCAGGCTCTGGGCCCGGGTGGCCGAGGTCTGCGGCGCGCCCGCCGCCGGGGCACAGCGTCAGCACGCCGTGACCTCACCGGTGATGATGACCCGCCGCGACCCCTGGGTGAACATGCTCCGCACCACCGTCGCCGCACTGGCGGCCGGGCTGGGCGGCGCCGACGCCGTGACCGTACTCCCCTTCGACCACGCCCTCGGACTCTCCGACGCCTTCTCCCGCAGGATCGCGCGCAACACCTCGACGATCCTGCTGGAGGAGTCGCACCTCGGCCGGGTCATCGATCCGGCGGGCGGTTCCTGGTACGTGGAGCGGCTCACCGACGAACTCGCCCACGCGGCCTGGGCGTGGTTCCAGGAGATCGAGCGGGCCGGCGGCCAACGCGCCGCACTGCGCGACGGACTGATCGGCGAGCGGCTCTCGGACACCTGGCGGGAGCGTTCGGAGAAGCTGGCCCGGCGGCGCGAACCGATCACCGGGGTCAGTGAGTTCCCGCAGCTCTCGCAGCCCCCGGTCGAGCGCGAACGGGTGCCGGAGACCCCCGGCGGCGGCCATGGCGGGTACGCCGAGCACGGTGGGCACGGCGGGCGTGGCGGGCTGCCCGTCGTCCGCCGCGACGAGGCGTTCGAGACGCTGCGCGCCCGCTCCGACGCCCATCTCGCCGCCACCGGCGCCCGCCCCCGGGTCTTCCTGGCGGCGCTCGGACCGGCCGCGGCGCACACGGCTCGCGCCACCTTCGCGGCCAGTCTGTTCCAGGCGGGCGGGATCGAGCCGGTCCACGATCCGGTGTCGGTCGACGCGGACACCGCCGCCGACGCCTTCACCCGCAGCGGAGCGTCCGTCGCCTGTCTCTGCTCCAGCGACGCGCTCTACGCCGAACGAGCCGCGTCCGTGGCGGCGGCGCTCAGGTCCGCGGGCGCGCTGCGCGTCTTCCTCGCCGGCCGGCCCGGCGAGCACCGTGAGACTTATCTGGAGGCCGGGGTCGACGAGTTCGTGGTCGCGGGCGGCGACGCCGTCGCCGTCCTGACCTCCGCCCTCGACCGGATGGGAGTGGCGTGATGCGGATCCCCGACTTCTCCGACATCGAACTGGGGCCCGGTGACAGCGCCGGGGTGACCGACGACCAGTGGCGTACGGCCGTCAAGGAGCGGACCGGCCGCGCGGACGGCGAACTGCTCTGGGAGACGCCCGAGGGCATCGCCGTCAAACCGCTCTACACCGCGCGGGACACGGCGGACCTCGACTTCCTCGCCACCTACCCGGGCATCGCGCCGTATCTGCGCGGCCCGTACCCGACGATGTACGTCAACCAGCCCTGGACGATCCGCCAGTACGCGGGGTTCTCCACCGCCGAGGAGTCCAACGCCTTCTACCGGCGCAATCTCGCCGCCGGACAGAAGGGCCTGTCGGTCGCCTTCGACCTGCCGACCCACCGCGGCTACGACAGCGACCATCCGAGGGTCACCGGCGATGTCGGGATGGCGGGGGTGGCCATCGACTCGCTCTACGACATGCGCCAGCTCTTCGACGGCATCCCGCTGGACCGGATGAGCGTGTCGATGACGATGAACGGCGCCGTGCTCCCCGTACTCGCCCTCTACATCGTGGCCGCCGAGGAGCAGGGCGTACCGCCCGAGAAGCTGGCCGGGACCATCCAGAACGACATCCTCAAGGAGTTCATGGTCCGCAACACCTATATCTATCCGCCGAAGCCCTCGATGCGGATCATCTCCGACATCTTCGCGTACACCTCACGGAAGATGCCGCGCTACAACTCCATCTCCATCTCCGGCTATCACATCCAGGAAGCGGGCGCGACGGCCGATCTGGAGCTGGCGTACACCCTCGCGGACGGGGTGGAGTATCTGCGCGCCGGACTCGGGGCGGGGCTCGACGTGGACGCGTTCGCGCCCCGGCTGTCCTTCTTCTGGGCGATCGGCATGAACTTCTTCATGGAGATCGCCAAGCTGCGGGCCGCCCGGCTGCTGTGGGCCAGGCTGGTCAAGAAGTTCGACCCGCAGAACGCCAAGTCGCTCTCCCTGCGCACCCATTCGCAGACCTCCGGCTGGTCGCTCACCGCGCAGGACGTCTTCAACAACGTCACCCGCACCTGTGTGGAGGCGATGGCGGCGACCCAGGGCCACACCCAGTCGCTGCACACCAACGCGCTGGACGAGGCGCTGGCCCTGCCGACCGACTTCTCGGCCCGTATCGCCCGCAACACCCAGCTTCTGCTCCAGCAGGAGTCGGGCACCTGCCGGGTGACCGATCCCTGGGGCGGCAGCGCCTACGTCGAGAAACTGACGTACGACCTCGCGCGGCGCGCCTGGCAGCACATCGAGGAGGTCGAGGCGGCGGGGGGTATGGCCCAGGCCATCGACGCGGGGATCCCCAAGCTCCGGGTGGAGGAGGCCGCCGCCCGTACCCAGGCGCGGATCGACTCGGGGCGCCAGCCCGTCATCGGCGTCAACAAGTACCGGGTGGAGACCGGCTCGGACGAGAAGATCGATGTACTCAAGGTCGACAACTCCTCGGTGCGCGCCCAGCAGATCGAGAAGCTGCGGCGGCTGCGCGCGGAGCGGGACGAGCACGCCTGCCAGGACGCGCTGCGCGCGCTCACGGCGGCGGCGGAGGCGGGTGCGGCCGGAAGTGGTGGCCTCGGGGCCGGGAGCGGGAGCGGGGACGGCCTGGAGGGCAATCTGCTGGCGCTCGCGGTGAACGCGGCCCGTGCGATGGCCACCGTCGGTGAGATCTCGGACGCCCTGGAGAAGGTGTACGGGCGCCACTCGGGGCAGATCCGTACGATCTCCGGTGTGTACCGCAACGAGGCAGGCGCCTCCCCGGCCGTGGAGCACACCCGCGCCGCCGTCGAGGACTTCGAACGGGCCGAGGGGCGCCGCCCGCGCATCCTCGTGGCCAAGATGGGGCAGGACGGCCATGACCGCGGCCAGAAGGTGATCGCGACGGCCTTCGCCGACCTGGGCTTCGACGTCGATGTCGGCCCGCTGTTCCAGACACCGGCCGAGGTGGCACGGCAGGCGGTCGAGGCGGACGCCCATATCGTCGGCGTCTCCTCGCTGGCGGCGGGCCATCTCACCCTCGTGCCGGCGCTGCGCGAACAGCTCGCCGCGGAGGGCCGGGAGGACATCATGATCGTCGTCGGCGGGGTGATCCCGCCGCAGGACATCGAGGAGCTGCGCCGGGCGGGCGCCGCCGCCGTGTTCCCGCCGGGCACGGTGATCCCGGACGCCGCGCGTGATCTGCTGCGGTCGCTGGCGGAGTCGCTGGGGCACGAGACATACGGTGCCGAGGGCGCGGTGGAGGGTGCCGGGGCCGACGGTGCCAGTGGTGCGGTGGAGGGTGCCGGGGCCGACGGCGGGGTGCGCGTCGCGGACGGCGGGACCTCGGGCGCGGGTGACGAGCCCGCCGTTCCCGGCTCCGAGCGGTGAGCGCGTGCCGCCACGGATCGACATCGAGAGTTACGCCAAGGGCGTGCTGGACGGATCCCGTTCGTACATCGCCCGCGCCGTCACCCTGGTGGAGTCCACCAGGCCCGACCACCGCAGGCTGGCCCAGCGGCTGCTGACCGAGCTGCTGCCGTACTCGGGCAAGGCGCGCCGGATCGGGATCAGCGGTGTGCCCGGCGTCGGCAAGTCCACCTTCATCGACGCGCTGGGGACGCTGCTCACGGGGCTGGGGCACCGGGTCGCGGTGCTGGCCGTCGACCCGTCCTCCACCCGTACGGGCGGCTCCATCCTGGGCGACAAGACCCGGATGGAACGGCTGGCGGTGGACCCGGCGGCGTTCGTGCGCCCGTCCCCCACGGCGGGCACCCTGGGCGGTGTGGCCAAGGCGACCCGGGAGACCATCATCGTGATGGAGGCCGCCGGGTACGACGTCGTCCTGGTGGAGACCGTGGGCGTCGGCCAGTCCGAGACGACGGTGGCCAACATGGTCGACACCTTCCTGCTGCTCAGCCTCGCCCGTACAGGCGACCAGCTCCAGGGCATCAAGAAGGGCGTGCTGGAACTGGCGGACGTCATCGCCGTCAACAAGGCCGACGGTCCGCACGAGCGCGACGCGCGCTCCGCGGCGCGCGAACTCGCGGGCGCGTTGCGGCTGATGCACCCGGTGGACGCGGCATGGACACCCCCGGTGCTGAGTTGCAGCGCGCGGGAGGGCACGGGGCTGGACGAGGTCTGGGAGAAGCTGGAACAGCACCGCGCGGTCCTCGGCGTGGACGGCCGGCTGGCCAGGAAGCGCAGTGATCAGCAGGTCGACTGGACCTGGTCGATGGTCCGCGACCATCTCCTGGACCGGCTGCGCGAGCATCCGGGGGTACGGGAGCTGGCGCCGACGCTGGAACAGGGCGTACGGGAAGGGACGTTGACGGCGACGCTGGCGGCGGAACGGATCATCGAGGCGCTGGATCCGTAGGGCGCGGTGCGGTGCCCCCTCCCGGTGGGGGCGCCGCGCGCCTGCGGCGCGGTGTGCGGTGGGGCGGGCGGGTACGGACGCGGCAGCCCCCGTCCGGGCCCACCGCCGGGTCACCGCCGACCCGCAGTCGGATCGCCACCGACCCGCTGCCCCCCGGTGGACGGTGCGCACCGGGCGTCGCCCCTCGTCGTCGGCATCGGCATCGTCATCGACTCGCGGCGCGTCGGCGCGCCTGCTTCGGCCGTGTCCGCCGTCCAGCGGCTCACCTGGGCCTACCTCCGCACCGAGCTCTACCCCGGGGACCCTGCCTGGCGGGAGGCGCGTGACGCGCTGGCGGCCGGCCCCGACCCGCTCGGACGGGTCGAGTCCAAGTAGGCCGAACCCGACGAGGACGAGTCGCCGCGGATCACACGACTCCGGAGCCGGAGCCTTCGCCGAGGCGCTTCCCCAGGTGCGGGACGTTTAACCAGGTGCGGGGCGGTGGGGCGGCAACTAGCCTCCGGGGCATGAGCTGGCTGCCCGCTGATTTCGTCCATCCCGTCCGTGTCGCGCTCCCCGGCGGACACCATCTGCGTCCGATCACGGGCGAGGACACCGCACTCGACTACCCGGCCGTGATGGGTTCGCGTGAACGTCTCTGGTCCATCTTCGGGGAGGCCTGGGGCTGGCCCCCGGCGACCATGACATACGAGGAGGACCGGGTCGACCTGGTGCGCCACGAGGTCGAGATCGCGGCCCACAAGTCCTTCAACTACGCGCTGTTCGACGACGCGGGCACGGCCCTGCTCGGCTGTGTCTACATCGACCCGCCGGAGAAGACCGGCGCCGACGCCGAGATCTCCTGGTGGGTCGTGGACGACCGGGTCGGCACCCCACTGGAACACGACCTGGACGCACTGGTCCCGCGCTGGATCGCCGAGGCATGGCCCTTCGCACGGCCGCGCTACATCGGCCGCGATCTCTCCTGGCAGGACTGGCTGGCCCTTCCGGATGCCTCTCCCGACGCCGGCTGAATCCGGAACCCCGGCGCTCAGCCGAGGCTGAAGGCGCCGTCCGGCGGCCGGGGTGAGGGCACCGCGCCGCTGTCCCGTACCGGTGCCGCGTCCCCGATGAACCGCCGTAGCGCCGCGCCGTGTTCGACCCGGGCGGGAAAGGCGTCGGACGCGGCACGGCGGGCCAGCGCGCCCGTGTCGATCGGGCCGTGCGAGGCGACCAGTACGGCATTGCCGAAGCGCCGGCCACGCAGCACGCCCGGCTCCGCGATCAGGGCCAGTTCCTCGAAGACGGTCGCGAAGGTGGCCAGTTGGGAGCGGAGGAAGTCGAAGGGCGCGCCGTCGGCGAGATTGGCGGCGTAGACCCCGTCGGCCCTGAGTACGCGCGCCGCTTCCCGCGCGTACTCGACGGAGGTGACGTGCGCGGGTACCCGGGAGCCGCCGAACACATCGGCGATCAGCACGTCCGCCGAGCGCGCGGGAGCCGCTTCGAGCCAGCGTCGGGCATCCGCGTCCCGTACGGTGATCCCGCTGCCGTCCGGTATCGGCAGCCGCTCGGCGACCAGCGCCAGCAGTCCCGTGTCGGCCTCCACCACATACTGCGCCGAGCCGGGCCGGGTCGCGGCCACATACCGGGGCAGGGTGCAGGCACCGCCGCCGAGATGGAGCACGGTGAGCGGCTCGCCGTCCCCGGCGGCGCGGTCGATGACATGGGCGAGGCGCCGTACGTACTCGAACTCCAGATGCGTCGGGTCGTCCAGATCGACATACGACTGCGGTGCCCCGTCGACCGTCAGCAGCCAGGCCCGCTCCCGGTCCACATCGGGCAGCAGCTTCGCGGTGCCGCGGTCCACGGCACGGATGACGGGGATCGACTCGTTCACCGTCCCATTGTGCGCTGTGCGCGCATACGGTCCCGCGCCCGCCTCCCCGGAGCGGGGAGACGGACACGGGACCCATGGACCTGGAGCACATGGCCCCGGAGTACATGGCCCTGGAGCACATGGACCAGGGACCCACGCGCTCGGGACCCACGGGCTCGGAGCACACGGGCCCGGAACCCATGGACGCGGGACCCACGGGCCCGGGACCCCCGGGCCCGGAGGCCCGTCGGGTTCCTCGGGCCCGTCAGAGCAGTGACGTGACCGTACCGGCGCCGACCGTGCGTCCGCCCTCGCGGATCGCGAAGCCCAGCCCCGGCTCCAGCGGTACGTCACGGCCCAGCTCCACGGTCAGGCTGACCGTGTCCCCGGGCCGTGCGACGGCCGTCCCGCCCAGGTCGATGTCACCGACCACATCCGCCGTACGGATGTAGAACTGTGGCCGGTACCCACTGCCGACCGGAGTCGTGCGGCCACCCTCGCGTGCGGAGAGCACATACACCTGTGCGGTGAAGCGTCGGCTCGGCATGAGACTGCCCGGCGCCGCCACCACATGGCCGCGGCGCACCGCGTCCCGGGGCAGCCCGCGCAGCAGCAGCGCGACATTGTCCCCGGCCTCGGCGGACTCCATCGGCTTGCCGAAGGTCTCCAGACCGGTGACCACCGTCTCCACCTCGGCGCCCAGCACCTCCACCCGGTCGCCCACCCGCACCGTGCCGCGCTCGACGGCGCCGGTGACGACCGTGCCGCGCCCGGTGATGGTGAGGACGTTCTCCACCGGGAGCAGGAACGGCGCGTCCGTGTATCTGACGGGCATCGGCAC
This sequence comes from Streptomyces sp. NPDC002018, assembly GCF_042890865.1. Classification (NCBI taxonomy): domain Bacteria; kingdom Bacillati; phylum Actinomycetota; class Actinomycetes; order Kitasatosporales; family Streptomycetaceae; genus Streptomyces; species Streptomyces sp. NPDC002018. Next base: position 309,455 of record NZ_JBIASO010000008.1, on the reverse strand, counting down.
ATAGGTGTCGACGGCGTCGAGCAGCGCCTCCACGGCCGCCGTCCAGCGCGGGTCCCCCTCCAGGGCGCGCAGCCCCGACACCCGCACGACGGGCGCCGCGTCGCCGCCGTAGCCGTGGGCGGTGAGCAGTTCGCGCACCTCCAGCTCGACCAGGTCGGTCAGTTCGTCGTCGCCCGCGTCGGCCTTGTTGAGGGCGACGACGATGTGGTTGACACCGACCTGACGGGCGAGCAGGACATGCTCGGCGGTCTGCGGCATGATCCCGTCGAGCGCGGAGACGACGAGGATCGCCCCGTCGAGCTGGGCGGCGCCGGTCACCATGTTCTTGATGTAGTCGGCGTGGCCCGGCATGTCCACATGGGCGTAGTGCCGGGTGTCCGTCTCGTACTCGACGTGCGAGATGTTGATGGTGATCCCGCGGGCGGCCTCCTCCGGGGCCCGGTCGATCCGGTCGAACGGTACGTAGGTGCCGGACCCGCGGTCGCTGAGGACCTTGGTGATGGCGGCGGTCAGGGTGGTCTTGCCGTGGTCGACATGGCCCATGGTGCCGATGTTCAGATGCGGCTTGGTGCGCACGTATGCCGTCTTGGGCATGCTTCCTTCCAGGAACTCGAAGCGTGAGAGGGACCCCCGGGCCTTGCCGACCCTCCCCCTGCGGGGTCCGCCGGACGATCCGGGAAGGGTCAGCTTCGGGCGCCGCCGAGAGGCGCCGCGGCGACTGCCGCCGCCGCGGCAGCCGTCGCCGCCGCGGTTCCGGCGGCCGGTGCCGCCACGCACGTGTCGGGGAACACGGCAGCCTTCGGCGCGTCCGCGACCGCGGACGACGCTGCGAGGAAGGCGTACCGGAACATGCCGTCGATCCTCGTTCATGGCCGCCGCCGCGTCGAATGGTTTTCCCCGTGTGCCGACGGCCGCCCACCGGTGCCCATGTGTGCCCACGCGTGCCGGGCCGGCCGGTGAGCCCGCGTCAGAAGTGCTTCAGGGCCTCGCGCACGGAGAGCGGGGAGAGCCGGTCCCGCGCCCCCTCGACAAACTCCCGTACGGCCGCGGGATCGGTCTTCGCGTACTCCCGCAGAGCCCAGCCGATGGCCTTGCGGATGAAGAAGCCGGGGTGGCCGGCGCGGCGCAGGCAGTGGTCGAAGAGGCGCGCGGCGTCGGTGCCGCCCTTGTAGGCGAGCTGGTGCAGCAGGGCGGTACGCGCGACCCAGAGGTCCTCGTCGTCGATCCACCGGTCCATGTCGTCCGTCAGGGCGCGGTCGGCGGTGACCAGCGGGCCCGCGACATGCGCGGCGAGCGGATCGACGGTGTCCCACCAGGGGACGGTGGTGACGAGATGGCGTACGACGGGCAGGAACCCGGACGAGCAGCGCCCGCTGTACCGGCGCAGATAGTCGACCGCGAAGTACTGGTACTCCCGCTCGGGCAGCTCCCAGCAGCGCAGGGCGATCGCCGCGCAGTCCGTCTCGTCGGGGCGCGCGGTGCCCGCGAGGACCGAACGGGACAGCGCGCGGCGCTCCGGGGTGGCGATGCCCAGGAACGGCGCGATCCCCTTCATGTACGCGAAGGACTTCCCGGCGCGCACCGGATCGGCCGCCGTGGGATACACGGCGGTGAGCCGCTCCAGCACGGTGTCGGCCAGCGCGCTGTCCGGCACGGGCGGCTTCTGCGTGACCGCGGACGTCGTCATACGGGCACCCTACGGCGCCCCTCGGACATCGGGCGCGGATCCACCCTCCCCGCGGAAGGGGCGGATCCGCCTCCCGTGCGGAATTGCCCGTTCCCGCGCGGGCCCTCCGCCCATTCCCGCGCGGACCTGCGACTTCGCCGCCGGGGCGCTCGCCCTGTTGTGCCGCGCGGGGCGTGCCCGCCATCCCGCGCCCGGCACCCGGCCATCTTCGTCGGTTAGGCTCGCCGGGTGCTCGCACCCGTCTCCCGGTCCTCGCCAAGCCTCGCGCTCCGTTGTTACCGGGCCCTTCTCTCGCCCTGGGCGCGGTTCTCCGTGCTCGTGGCCCTGCTGGCCGCTGCGGCCGTCGTGGTGCTGCTGTACGAGCCGCAGAAGCTGCTGGCCGACGGCTGGCCGCCCCAGGTCGGCGGAGGCGTCGCCGTGGTGCTGTTCGTCGTGGCGTACGGGCTGTGCGTGACGGCGTTCGTACCGCGTCCGCTGCTCAACATCGCGGCCGGGGCGCTCCTCGGCTCCACGATCGGGCTGGCCGCCGCGCTGGCGGGGACGGTGCTGAGCGCCGCGCTCTCCTTCGGGCTCGGCCGCTTCCTCGGCCAGGAGGCCCTGCGTCCGCTGCTGCGGGGCCGCTGGCTGACGGCGGCGGACCGTCAGCTCAGCGCCCACGGCTTCCGGTCGATGCTGGCGATCCGGCTCTTCCCCGGAGTGCCGTTCGGCCCGAGCAACTACTGCGCGGCCGTCTCCCGTATGCGATGGGCGCCGTTCCTGCTGGCGACGCTGATCGGTTCGATCCCCAACAACGCGGCCTATGTGGTCGCGGGGAGCCGGGCCGCCTCGCCGACCTCACCGGTGTTCCTGATCGCCATGGGCTTCATCGTGCTCTCCGGTCTGGTCGCGGCGGTGGTCGCCTGGCGCAAGCGCCACCACCTCCGCCGCTGACCCGGGACCCGCCGCCGCTCCGGCGCGCGGGCCTCCCCTCGCGGGGCCCGTTCTCTGCAAAGGTCCGTTCTCTACGGAGTTCCGTCGCCGGGTTTGCTTCCGGCTCCGGCCCCGGCCCCCTTCCCGTCCCCGGCCCCGTCCCCGAGCGCGGGGCCGAGTCCGAGGTCGCCGCCGGGCGGCGGGGCGAAGAACCGTGCCACATCGGCCTCGGAGACCCCGGCCAGTTCCCTCGGTGACCACCGTGGCCTGCGGTCCTTGTCGATGACCTGCGCGCGGATGCCCTCCAGCAGATCGTGGCCGGTCAGCGCGGCGCACGAGGCGCGGTACTCCTGGTCGAGCACCTGCTCCAGCGTCGGCAGCCGACGGGCCCGGCGCATCGCTTCCAGGGTCGCCTTGAGCGCGGTGGGCGAACGGGTCAGGATCGTCTCGGCGGCCTCCTTCGCGGCGGGCCCGCCGCTGCCGAGCAGCCGCTCGACGATCTCCTCCACCGTGTCCGCCGCGTAGCAGACGTCGATCCACTCGCGGTCCGCGGCGAGTTGGCCCTCGGGCGCGGTCGTCGCGTACCCCTGTACCGTCCCGCCGACGTCCGCCGCCTCGCGCACCCCGGGTCCGGCCAGCGCGTTCCGCAGACCGGCCAGCCGCTCCGAGGGGACGAAGCGGTCCGCGAGCCCGCAGAGCAGGGCGTCCGCCGGGCCCACCGCCCTTCCGGTGAGGGCGAGATGCGTGCCCAGCTCACCCGGCGCGCGGGAGAGCAGGAAGGTGCCGCCCACATCGGGGACCAGGCCGATCCCGGTCTCCGGCATCGCGACCACCGACCGTTCGGTGACGATCCGATGGCTGCCGTGTGCGGAGACACCGACTCCGCCGCCCATCACGATGCCGTCCATCAGCGCGACATAGGGCTTGGGGTAGCGGGCGATACGGGCGTTGAGCCGGTACTCGTCGCGCCAGAAGGCGGGCGAGGCGGAGCCTCCGGAGCGCCCGTCCTCGTGGATCGCGCGGATGTCGCCCCCGGCGCACAACCCGCGCTCGCCGGCGCCCGAGATGATCACCGCGGTGACGCTCGCGTCGTCCTCCCACTCCGCGAGGGCCTCCGAGATCCGCCGCACCATGGGGTGGGTGAGGGCGTTGAGGGCGCGGGGGCGGTTGAGCGTGATGTGCGCGGCGCGGCCCGCCCGGCCGAGCAGTACCGGTTCGTCGTCGTGGACCATGCCGCCCAGTATCCGCCACGCCGGAATCCGTCGGGTCCGTTCCGTGGACCGGGCTGGCCGCCTCCTCACCCGAGCCTCTAGGCTGGACACGCAGTCGGTTCGCCCTGCCCGCCAGGCAGACGCGTCGCAAGAGGGAACCCGGTGGAAATCCGGGACTGCCCCGCAGCGGTGAGTGGGAACGACCGCCGTCATACGCACTGGACGCACTCCGTCCGGGAAGCGACGGCCAGTAGGAGCCTCGTACCGGTCCGTACGTCATCCGTACGGCCAACGGCTACGGCCACGAGGCGTGCCCATGAGTCCGAAGACCTGCCACTGCCCGTGTGCGAGCACCGCACACGGAGATCTCGGTGACCTCGTGGGCGGGTCGGCGGATACGGGCGGGCGGGCGTGACACATGGCCGTGTGGAGCGCGGCACCGCCCCCATCTCCGTTTCCTCGTCTCCCTCGGGTTCCGCCGGGATCGTTCCCGCACGACTCGCGAAGGAGAGTCCCGTGACATCCACGTCCGCAGCCGCGGCATCCCGGTCACATCCGGCGTCGGCATCGACATCGACATCGGCATCCGCGCCGGCATCGGCGGCACGGCCGAGGCCGGGGTCCACCGTCCTCGGCCATCCGCGCCAGGGCGCCGACCGGGAACTGAAGAAGGCCGTCGAGGGGTACTGGAAGGGCCGGGTCACCGCGGACGCGCTGCGGGAGACCGCCGCCGGACTGCGCCGCGACACCTGGCGCCGGCTGGCCGACTCCGGTCTCGACGAAGTGCCCACGGGCGACTTCTCGTACTACGACCATGTGCTCGACACGAGTGTCATGGTCGGCGCGATCCCGGCCAGACACCGGGCCGCCGTCGAGGCGGACCCGCTCGACGGCTACTTCGCCATGGCGCGCGGTGCCCAGGATGTCGCGCCCCTGGAGATGACCAAGTGGTTCGACACCAACTACCACTACCTCGTGCCCGAGTTGGGCCCCGACACCGTTTTCACCGCGGACTCGGCCAAGCAGGTCGCCGAGCTGCGTGAGGCCCTCGCACTCGGCCACACCGCCCGGCCGGTGCTCGTCGGCCCCGTCACCTATCTGCTGCTCGCCAAGCCCGCGCCGGGTGTGGCGGCCGACTTCGAGCCGCTCACCCTGCTCGACCGGCTGCTGCCGGTGTACGCGGAGGTCCTGGCCGATCTGCGCGCGGCCGGTGCCGCCTGGGTGCAGCTCGACGAGCCCGCGCTGGTCCAGGACCGTACGCGCGCCGAACTGAACGCGCTCGCCCGCGCCTACCGGGACCTCGGCGCGCTCACCGACCGGCCCCAGCTCCTGGTGGCGTCGTACTTCGACCGCCTCGGCGAGGCCCTCCCCGTGCTGGTGAGGGCACCCGTCGACGGGCTCGCGCTGGACTTCACCGGCCCCGCGTCCGTCAATCTCACGGATCTCGCGGCGGTCGGCGGACTGCCCGGCAAACGGCTGGTCGCCGGGGTGGTGGACGGCCGCAATGTGTGGATCAACGACCTCGCGGCCTCGCTGACCACCCTCGCCACCCTGCTCGGCCTGGCCGACCGGGTCGATGTGTCGACATCCTGCTCGCTGCTCCATGTCCCGCTGGACAGCGCCGCCGAGCGGGATCTCGATCCCCAGCTCACCCGGTGGCTGGCCTTCGCACGCCAGAAGACCGACGAGGTCGTCACCCTCGCCCGGGGCCTGGGGCGGGGCACCGACACCGTCGCGGCCCGGCTCGCCGCGAACCGCGCCGATCTGGCCTCCCGCGCCTCCTCCGCGATCACCCGCGATCCCGCGGTACGGGCCCGCTCGGTGGCGGTGACGGACGCGGACGTCCGCCGGGACCAGCCGTACGCCGAGCGCACCGTGGCCCAGCAGACACGGCTCGGACTGCCGCCGCTGCCCACGACCACCATCGGATCGTTCCCGCAGACCGACGAGTTGCGTACGGCGCGCGCCGCACTGCGGGCGGGGCGGCTGGACGAGGCCGGATACGACGAGCGCATCGAGGCCGAGATCCGCGAGGTCGTCTCCTTCCAGGAGAAGGCGGGTCTCGACGTCCTGGTGCACGGCGAGCCCGAACGCAACGACATGGTGCAGTACTTCGCCGAGCGGCTGACCGGGTATCTCGCCACCCGGCACGGCTGGGTCCAGTCGTACGGCACCCGCTATGTCCGCCCGCCGATCCTGGCCGGGGACATCTCGCGGCCCGCCCCGATGACCGTCGCCACCACGGCGTACGCGCAGTCGCTGACGAACCGTCCGGTCAAGGGCATGCTGACCGGCCCGGTCACCATGCTGGCCTGGTCGTTCGTCCGTGACGACCAGCCGCTGGGCGAGACCGCCCGGCAGGTGGCGCTCGCGCTGCGCGACGAGGTCGCGGATCTGGAGGCCGCGGGCACCGCCGTCATCCAGGTCGACGAACCGGCGCTGCGGGAGACCCTGCCGCTGCGCGCGGCGGACCGGCCGGCCTATCTGGAGTGGGCGACCGAGGCGTTCCGGCTCACCACGGCCGGTGTCCGTCCCGACACCCAGATCCATACACACATGTGCTACGCGGAGTTCGGTGACATCCTCCGGGCCATCGACGACCTGGACGCCGATGTGATCAGCCTGGAAGCCGCCCGCTCCCATATGCGGGTCGCCGACGAGCTGGCGGCGGCGCGCTATCCGCGTGAGGCCGGCCCGGGGGTGTACGACATCCACTCACCGCGGGTGCCCTCGGCCGAGGAGATGACCGTCCTGCTGGGCACGGCACTGGAGGCGATCCCGGCGCGGCGGCTGTGGGTCAATCCCGACTGCGGGCTGAAGACGCGGGGCTGGGCCGAGGTCCGTACGTCCCTGGAGAATCTCGTCGCCGCGGCCCGGACGGTCCGGGGCCGCTTCTCCTGAGGTCCAGGGCCGCTTCTCCTGAGGTCCGGGGGCGGCCTCTCCTGAGAGAGGGCCGCGGCCACCGGGTGGGCTCAATCGCCGGACGGGCTGAGTTCCCTCCCGTCCGGCGATCGCTCCGCCGGCCGGACCCGGGCGCCGGCCGGGGTTTCCCCGGCCGGCGGTGCCGGTGCCGGTGCCTCCGCGGCCTTCTCGGTGCGGCGGGTCAGCCGTCGTACGTCGGGCACGGTCAGGACCGCGGCCGTCAGCAGGACGATCAGCGCCGAGCAGCCCCAGAGCGCGGGGCCGCGCCCGAAGGCGCTCTCCGCCGGTCCCGCCAGCGCGGTGGCCAGCGGGATCATGCCGATCGAGCCGAGCCAGTCGTAGGCCGAGACACGGGAGAGCTTCTCCTCCGGGATCTCCTGGTGCAGCGCCGTCATCCAGCTCACCCCGAAGACCTCGACGCAGACACCCGTCAGGAACATCACCGCCGCCAGCCCCCCGGCGGACAGCGGCACCGCGAGCCCGGCCGACGGAAGGGCGAGCGGGAAGACGCAGAGGGTGCCCGCGAGCAGCAGCCGGCGCGGGCGCCAGCGCATCATCAGCAGGGCGCCGCCGACGGTGCCCGCGCCGAAGGCGGCGAGCGCCAGCCCCCAGGGGCCGGGTCCGCCCAGCTCGTCCCGGGCGACCAGCGGTCCGTACACCGCCTCGGCCGCCGAGACGACCGCGTTGACCACGGCGAACTGGAGGACGATGCTCCAGAGCCATGGCCGTCCGGCGAACTCCCGCCAGCCCTCGCGCAGATCGGCGATCATCCCGCCGCCGGGCTCACGGGCCGGGACATGGCTGACATCGAGGAAGGCGCGCAGCGACCCCGCCACCAGAAAGGCGGCGGCGTCGACCGCGAGGGCCCAGCCGGGCCCGAACGCCGCGATGAGCGCGCCGCCCAGGGCCGCGCCGCCGATTCCCGCACCGTGCATCGCCATCCGGTAGAGGGCGAAGGCGCGGCCCGCGTGTTCGCCGCCGACGCTGGACATCAGCATGCCCTCGGAGGCCGGGCCGAAGAAGGCGTGACCGGTACCGCCCAGGCCCGCCAGCACCATCATCTGCCAGAGCCGCGGCTCGCCCGCGAGGACGAGCGCCGCGAACGAGGCCTGCGAGACGCAGTTGAGAGCGTTGGCCGCGACCATGACCCGGTGCCGGGGCAGCCGGTCGGCGAGCGCCCCGCCGATGAGCAGGAACAGGACGAGCGGAACCGTACGGGCCGCGGCCACCAGCCCCACGTCGCCCGCGTCGCCGCCCGACTCCAGCACCGCGAACGCCGCCGCGACCAGCGCACCCTGGCTGCCCAGATTGGTGACGACCGCCGCGGCGGTCAGCAGTGTGTAGTTGCGGCCGGCCCAGGCGGGACGGCGTACGGGGCGGCGGGCGGTACGGGGGCCCGAGGCGGCGGGAGAGTTCACCCGGGGACTATCCCCGGGTCCGCGCCCGAACGCCAGTCGACTACGACGACGCCCCCGCCAGCCGTACGGTGCTCATGATCTTCTTGATCGTCGCGTCCGGGATCTCGTCCGGCACGTCCTTGTTGGCGTAGAGCACCCAGGTCGCGAAGTCGCCCTTGGCGTTGGTGAAGGTGAAGGCGATCGACTTGCCCTCGGTGTCGCACTTGTTCTTCTTCGTCACACCCGAGGTGGCGGCCGTCGCGTAGTGCCCCGTGAGCCCGGACGTGGTGGTGTAGGGCTGGGCCGCGGTGACCTTCACCTTCTCCTTCACCGTGGCCTCGGGCTCCTGCTGGGCGTACGCGGCCCAGGCCCAGCTTCCCGCCTCGTTCTTCGCGGCCGTCGCCGTGTCCTTGGCGCCTTGGCCGCCCTTGGTGCCGGTGCCGCCGAGACCGCTGTCCTCCATCTTTCCGTCCCGGTTGGTGTCCTGCGAGCACCACTTGGACTTGTAGAAGGCGGGCGCGGAGAAGGATATGACGGGCAGGCCGTCCTTCTTCTTCTGGTCCTCGAAGCCGGATATGACACCCGTGCCCGCGACCTCCCAGTCGGCGGGGACGTCGAACTGCGTCCCGTGCTTGGGGTTGGTCACGACCTTCCACCCCGTGATCTGCGGCTTGCTCTCGCCGCCGGCGCGGGGGTTGTCGCCGGACACCTCGACGCTCGGCTCCGCGGGCTCCGGGGCGGAGGACGAGGACGTGGGGTCGTCGGCGGCCTTGTCGGCCGCCCCGTCACCGGAGTTCAGCACGAAGAACGCGGTGCCCGCGGCGGCGACCACCACGACCGCCGCCGCGACGACGGCGATGACGGTCGTCCTCTTCTTGTCCTGCGGGGGTCCCGGCGGACCCGGCTGGCCGGGCTGGCCGTGCTGGCCCGGCACGGGATACTGCGGGGCGGTCGGCTGCTGGTACGGATTGGGCTGCTGGTACCCCTGCTGCGGATACTGCGGCTGCTGCTGTCCCGGCTGCTGGTATCCGGGCTGTTGATACCCGGGCTGCTGATAGGGATTCGGCTGCTGGTATCCCGGCTGCTGATACGGATTCGGCTGCTGGTCCTGCGGGTTCTGCTCGCCCCCGGGCGGCTGCTGTCCTGGCCACATGGCGAGTAACCATAGAGGGGTCCTCCGGCCGCTGCCACGTCCGCCCCGTCAGGGGATGGCCAAGCTCTGCTACCCATGGGTAACATCGCGCTCCATGAGCGCTGATCAGATGTCCGTCGGCGAGATGCTCGCCGCCACGGTCCCCATGGCCAGGACCCTGGGACTGGAATTCCTGGAGACCACCGCCGAGCGTGCCGTCGTCCGGCTGCCGGACCGGCCCGAGTACCACAACCATGTCGGCGGACCCCACGCCGGCGCGATGTTCACACTGGCCGAGTCCGCCAGCGGCGCGATCGTGCTCGCCGCCTTCGGTGACCAGCTCGACCGCGCGGTTCCCCTCGCCGTCAAGGCGGAAATCGGTTACAGGAAACTCGCCATGGGGACCGTGACCGCCACCGCGGCGCTGGGCCGGCCCCCGGCCGAGGTCGTCGCCGAACTCGACGCGGGGGAGCGTCCCGAATTCCCCGTGAACGTCTCCCTCACCCGGGAGGACGGCGCGGTGACGGGCGAGATGACGGTGGTGTGGACCCTCCGCCCGCACTCCTGACCGTCCCCCGCCACCGGGTAGGCTGCCCGCCGTGCGCCCGCGCGCGCCGGGCAGCCGCCCGTGGTGGGTCAGGGAAGTCTGGTCACGGCAGTACGGAAGGAACCGGCGTTGCACGTCCAGGAGTGGCTCGAGACCATCCCCCCGGTCAGCATCTATCTCCTGGTCGGGGTGGTGATCGGCCTCGAAAGCCTCGGTATCCCGCTGCCCGGTGAGATCGTCCTCGTCAGCTCGGCGCTGCTCGCCTCGCAGCACGGCGACATCAATCCGTATCTCCTCGGCGCCTGCGCCACGGCCGGCGCGATCATCGGCGACTCGATCGGCTACGCCATCGGCCGCAAGGGCGGCCGGCCGCTGCTCGCCTGGCTCGCCGTACGGTTCCCCCGGCACTGCGGCGCCCCGCAGATCGCGATGGCGGAGCGTTCCTTCGAGAAATGGGGGATGTGGGCGGTCTTCTTCGGCCGCTTCGTCGCCCTGCTCCGTATCTTCGCCGGACCGCTCGCGGGTGTGCTGCGGATGCCGTACTGGAAGTTCCTGATCGCCAATGTGCTGGGCGGAATCCTCTGGGCGGGCGGTACGACCGCCGTCATCTACACGGTGGGTGTGGTCGCCGAGGCCTGGCTCAAGCGCTTCTCCTGGCTCGGGCTGGTGCTCGCCGTGCTGTTCGGGATCGTCTCCATGCTCGTGGTGCGCAACCGTGCCAAGAAGGCCGCGGAGCAGTCGGCGGGACGGACGGCGCAGGAGCAGGGGACGGCCGGGCCGGCACACTCCGTGACCAAGCCCGCCGGGGAGCCCGACACCGTCGCCGCCACCGACTGACCGGAAACCGCGCCTGGCGACGGCCCGCCGGACCCGCCACCGCCAGGGCTCCTGGCCGCTGTGCCTCCGGGCCGCCTCACGGCCGTTTCCCATCCGTTTCCCGGCGCGTCTCAGCTCTCGAACGCCTCGCGGTGGGCGTGCGCCCGCTCGGCATAGCCCGCCGCGTTGAGTCTGATCCCGGCGCGCTCCTCCTCCGTCAGCTCGCGCTTGATCCTCGCGGGCACGCCCGCGACCAGCGAACCCGGCGGTACGCGCATGCCCTGCGGCACGAGCGACTGCGCCGCGACGAGCGAGCCCGCCCCGATGTGCGCGCCGTTGAGCACCGTGGCGCCCATGCCGATCAGCACATCGTCCTCGACGACGCAGCCGTGCAGCACGGCGTTGTGCCCGACCGATACGCCCTCGCCCACCGTGAGCGGAAAGCCGGGGTCGGCGTGCAGGGTGCAGTTGTCCTGGACATTGCTTCCGGCACCCAGCGCGACCGGCGCGGAGTCGGCCCGGAGCACGGCGTGGTACCAGACGCTCGCCCCCGCGCCCACGGTGACCTCGCCCACCACGACGCAGGCCGGTGCCAGGAACGCCGAGGGATCGACCACGGGCTCCTTGCCGCCCACGCCCCTGACCAGTGCCCGTTCCGTCATGCCGTCTCTCCTCGGTGCCGACCGCCGCGACCGCTCATGACCGGGTCCCGGCCGGTCCGCGCCCCTGATCGTAGGCACAGGCACCGTAGGCGATCTCCGTTCGGAGACCTACGGCAGGTCGGCCAGGAGTTGGCTATTTCTGATGACGGTTGATCAATAACCTTAAATATGTTGCCCGTTACCGATCGGGCCGCCATCGAACGAGGAGCTCCATGGCCACCGCACAGCAGGTCCCCGACATCCTGTCGCCCGAGTTCGCCGAGAATCCATATCCGGCCTACCAGGTGATGCGGGACAGTGCCCCGCTCATCTGGCACGAGGCCACCCAGAGTTACCTCATCTCGCGGTACGAGGATGTCGAGCGGGCCTTCAAGGACAAGGAGTCGGTGTTCACCACCGACAACTACGACTGGCAGATCGAGCCCGTCCACGGCAAGACGATCCTTCAGCTCAGCGGGCGTGAGCACTCCGTACGCCGTGCGCTGGTCGCCCCGGCCTTCCGCGGCAGTGATCTCCAGCAGAAGTTCCTGCCGGTCATCGAGCGCAACTCCCGTGAACTGATCAACGGGTTCCGCCGGGCCGGCTCCGTCGACCTGGTGAAGTCGTACGCGACCCGCTTCCCCGTCAATGTCATCGCCGACATGCTGGGCCTCGACAAGGCCGACCACGCCCGGTTCCACGGCTGGTACACGGCGGTCATCGCCTTCCTCGGCAACCTCTCCGGCGACGCGCAGGTCACGGCGGCGGGCGAGCGGACCCGGGTCGAGTTCGCCGAGTACATGTTCCCGATCATCCGGCACCGGCGGGAGAACCTGGGCGACGATCTGCTCTCCACGCTCTGCGCCGCGGAGGTCGACGGCGTACGGATGAGCGACGAGGACATCAAGGCCTTCTGCAGCCTGCTTCTCGCCGCGGGCGGTGAGACCACCGACAAGGCCATCGCCGGCATCTTCGCGAACCTGCTGCTCCACCCCGAGCAGCTCGCGGCCGTACAGGAGGACCGCACCCTGATCGACCGGGCCTTCGCGGAGACCCTCCGGTACACCCCGCCGGTGCAGATGATCATGCGTCAGACCGCGCGGGACGTGGAACTGAGCGGCGGTACGGTACCGGCGGGCGCCACGGTCACCTGTCTGATCGGCGCCGCCAACCGCGACGGCTCCCGCTTCCAGGACCCGGACAGCTTCAATATCTTCCGGGAGGACCTGACCACGGCCACGGCCTTCTCCGCCGCCGCCGACCATCTGGCCTTCGCGCTGGGACGGCACTTCTGCGTCGGCGCCCTGCTGGCCAAGGCCGAGGTGGAGATCGGTGTCAACCAGCTTCTCGACGCGATGCCGGACGTACGGTTCGCCGACGGCTTCGACCCGGTCGAGCGGGGCGTGTTCACCCGCGGCCCGCAGACCCTGCCGGTGGAGTTCACGCCCGTGGCGTCATAACGGCATCCGTCGGGCCCGAGGGCAGGTGTACGCCCCGGGCCCGGCGGCCGGGCCCCTCGCCGCTCCGCCGCACGGCGTGCTGAAGCTGTCGTACAACCCGTCCGAACCCGTCTGCACCCGTCCGAACCCGTCCGTACCCGGGCGATGACTGGGCGGCGACGACCGGGCGACGACCGGGGCGCCGGGTTACTGCGCGACGGGTGTGAAACTCACCGGCAGCGCGGTGAGGCCCCGCATCCAGATGGAGGGCCGCCAGCTCAGCTCGTGCGGTTCCACGGCCAGCACCACATCGGGCAGCCGCTCCAGCAGTGTCTCGATCGCGGTACGGGCGATGACATCGGCCAGCAGCGGAGCCGGATACGGGCAGCGGTGTTCCCCGTTGCTGAACGAGAGATGCGCCGAGTTCTCCGCGCCGATATGGCCGTCGGGCCAGATCTGCGGATCCGTGTTGGCCGCCGCGAGCCCCAGCACCAGACAGTCGCCCGCCTTGATGTGCCGGCCGCCGAGCTGGGTGTCGCGCACCGCCCACCGGCCGATGAAGTTCTGGGTCGGGGTGTCCAGCCACAGCACCTCGTTGAGCGCCTGTCCGACACTGAGGCGTCCGCCGGACACATTGAGCGCGAAGCGGTCGTCGGTGAGCAGCAGCCGGAGGGTGTTGCAGATCCAGTTGGCCGTCGGCTGCTGGGCGGCGGCGATGACGGTGATCAGATCGACCACCATCTCCTCGTCCGTCAGCCCGGCCGGATGGCTCAGCATCCTGGAGGTGATGTCGGAGCCGGGGTGGTCCCGCTTGTCCTTGACGAGCTGCCGCATCCGCTCCATCACGCGCCCGTACGCGGCGACCGGATCGTCCCCCTCGTCGGCGTCCAGCGAGATCCGCAGATCGCGCACCAGATCGTCGGTGTCCACACTGTCGCCCGGCATACCGCAGAGCCGGACCACCGCCCGCATCGGCAGGGCGTGCGCGTACGCCGCCATCAGCTCGGCCTGCCCGCTGCCGGCGAACGCGTCGATGAGTCCCTCGGCGATCTCCCGGCACAGATGGGCCAGTTCGAACTGGTCGATGGACTCCAGCGCGTCGGTGATCACCCCGGCCCGCCGCTGGTGCTCGGGGCCCTCGGCGAACATGACCGACGGCTGATAGCCGACGAACGGCATGAGCGGCCAGTCCGCCGGGATCGAGTCCCACTGGTTCCAGCGGCGCGAGTCACGGGCGAACAGCTCGTCGTGGCTGGTGACATAGGAGACCTCGGAGTAGCCGAGCACCAGCCAGGCGGGCACGCCGCCGTCGAGCGTGACGGGGGCGATCGCGCCGTGCTCCCTGCGCAGGGTGCGGTAGAGCTGGGACGGCGTCTGCTGGTACTCCAGGCCGCTGAGCGGCACGGCGCCCGCGTGCGCGGGGCATCCGGGTGGCGGGGCCTGGTCGGGTGCGGCGCCCGTGGGGTCGGTCATGGGGTCATCTCCCGGGCCATGGCCAGTTCGTAGAGGTGGTCCACAAGGGTGATCAGGACGTTCTTGCCGGACGAGCGCACCCGGGCGTCGCAGTCGATCAGCGGGACATGGTCCGGCAGCGAGAGCGCCTGACGGATCTCGTCCAGGGAGAACGCGGAGACGTCGTCGTCGAACCGGTTGACCGCGACCACGAACGGGGTCCGGTGGTGTTCGAGCCGGTCGATGGCGTACCAGGACTCGCTCATCCGGCGGGTGTCCACCAGGACCACGGCGCCCAGCGTGCCCGAGAACAGCCGGTCCCAGAGGAACCAGAACCGTTCCTGTCCCGGCGCCCCGAACAGATAGAGCACCATGAGGTCGTTGAGGCTGATCCGGCCGAAGTCGAAGGCCACGGTCGTGGTCGTCTTGGTGGACAGCCCGGCCGTCTCGTCGACACCGATCCCGGCCTGTGTCATCACCTCTTCGGTGTTGAGCGGACGGATCTCGCTGACCGAGCGGACGAGGGTGGTCTTGCCGACCCCGAATCCGCCGACGATGACGATCTTCAGCCCGGTCTCGGCGGCATCGGCCAGGGGGGTACGGGCCGGGAGTTCAGAGGTTGCGGAGTCCAAGGAGCACCTCCTTCAAGAGGGCGGAGTCGGGGAGTTCGGCGGAGCGCGTGGCGCGCGGATGCCGAGCGGTGATCCGGCCCGTCGCGAGGAGATCGCCGAGGAGGATGCGTACCACCGTGACCGGCAGCCGCAGCTCGGCGGAGATCTCGACGACCGCGGTGGGATGGCGGCACAGGCCGAGGATCCTGACATGTTCCGACTGCATCCCGGCCGTCGGCTCGCACTCGCTGACGATCAGGGTGACCAGGTCGAACGAGTCGTCGTCCGCCCGGCTGCGGCCACCGGTGACGGTGTACAGCCGGTCGGGATCCCCGGTGTCGACGGGCCGGCGGATCATGACGGTGAACTCTCCGGGACGGTGCCGCGTGGTTCGGCCCGCAGGTGCTCACCGATCTGCTCGACCAGCTCGGTCATCTGGTGGCCCACGACACCGGGGTCGGCGCCGTCCTCGGCCACCACGGCGAGATGGGCCCCGTCGCCGGCCTCGACGATGAAGAGCAGACCGCCGTGGAATTCGGTCATCGAGTGCCGTACGCCGCCGGTGCCGTTGCCGAACTCCACCGAGGCGCCCTGGGCGAGCGCCTGGATGCCCGAGCAGATGGCCGCGAGCTGGTCGGCCTGGTCGAGCGTGAGATGGCGGCTCCAGCAGAGTTTCAGCCCGTCACGGGAGAGCACCAGGGCATGGCGGGTGCCGGGGGTGCGTTCCAACAGGCTTTCGAGCAGCCAGGTCAGGCTGTTGTCAGTGGTCTGCATGGTGTGCGTGGGGCGGGTTGTTCCCGGTGAGCCGGTCACCAGCCCGTGCCTCCAATCTCGCGTTCGGGTGGGGGGTGGGCGCCGATTCCCCGGGCGCCGTACGGGGAGAGTGAGGGCCCTGGGGCCTCTCGTCCGGATCGTGCCGGGCTCGTGTGTCCCGGCATCTGCTCCCGCCTGATCGGAACGGAAGACCCTAGTCGGCCGGGATCCCGGGGACGCCGTCGGATTCCGGGGCGTTCGCCGGCCCGGGGGCGTCCCCGGTTCCCGGGGCTCCCGCGGCGGGACGGCGCGACCGGTGGAAGGCCCCGAACTGGGAGCCCGCGTCCCGGCTGGGGCGTGTCCCGCCGGACTCCGTGTCCGGCTGCGGCCTGCCGCGGTCGGCGGCGGCCATGGTGCGTCCCGGCGGGCGGACCGGCAGACCGTTGGGCGTCGCCACTTTGGGCCCGTCCCCCGGGGCGGACGGGGCGGCGGTGGTCCGGCCGGCCCCCGCCGCGGAGGGCTCGGCCGGGGCGGACGCGCGCGACGGGGCGGACGCGTGCGACGGCGAGGACGGCGCGGAGGTGACCGGGGGTCCCGCGGGCGCGGGCACCGTCGTCTCCGGGGCCGGGCGGCGCAGCGACTGCTCGGTGGCCAGCACCCGCTGCTGGGCGATGAGCTGCGGCGGGAACAGCACCACGACACCGGTACCACCGCGCGAGGACGGACGGTAGTTGACACTGATGTGGTACTTCGCGGCCAGCCTGCCGACCACCGCCAGACCGAGCCGGGTGCCCTGGAGCATCGCCAGGTCGGTGACCCGTCCCGACACCGACTCCTCGGCGCGCCGCATGGCGGCGTCGGCCATCTTCAGGCCGCTGTCCTCGATGGTCACCACGAGCCCGGCGGTGCGCTCCTCGACATAGACGTGCACCTCGTCGATCGGCGGGGAGAAGTTCGCCGCGTTGTCCATAAGTTCGGCGAGGAGGTGCATCACCGGCTCGGCGGCGAACCCGGCGATCGCGGCGGAGCTGGAGCAGTGCAGCCGTACACGCTGGTACGCGGCGATCCGGCCCACCGCACCGCGCAGGATGCTCTCCATGCCGATGGGCTTGTTCCAGGCGCGGCTCGCGCGTCCGCCCATGAGCAGGGCCAGCCGGTCGGTGAGCAGTCCGAGCTGCGAGGTGTTGTGGTCGAGCTTCAGGAGATCCCCGAAGACCTCCTCGCCGTGCCGGTCCTGCATCTCCCGCAGATCGGCCAGCATGCTCACGGCCTTCGCCTGCACCCGGCTCAGCGCCTTGGCGCTGGCCGCCTGCGCCGCCGCCGCGCGCCGCTCGCTGGTGGCGAAGTCCCGTACCACCGCGTCCACCAGGACCCGCAGCCGCGGATCGGCGGGCGGATCGATACTGCCGAGCACCGTGTCGGCCGAGCCGCCCGAGCGGAGTCCGCCGAGCGCGGCGGGGAGCGTCTTCGTGGTGAGCAGATCCAGATCGTCGGCGGCCTGGGCCAGCCGGCCGAGGGCGGTCCGGCTGTCGGCGGCGGCTCCGGCCGCGCGTGCCTCGGAGTCCGCCACCTCGGCGGTGAACATCTCCAGGACCCGCCGGAGCTGGTGATCGGTCGGCGGGGGCGTGGCGGCGAGCGCCTCCTCGGCGCTCGCGCCGTCCCTGAGCCGCTTGACCACGGCGGGCAGCGTGACATTGAGGAGATGCGCGGACTCAGCGCCGGCCTGGGCAAGCCGGGTCCGCGCCGTCCTGCTCTCGCTCTCCGCCGCGGCCGTACCGCGCCGGCCACGCCGGACCACCAGCGCGGCCGTGACCACGGCGACCGCCACACACGCCCAGGCGACCGCGACGGTGGCGGCCACCCAGGTCCGGGCGGCGGCGGGGGCCGACGCGGCCACCGCGCCCGCGCCCGCACCGGCCAGCACCACCACCGTCAGGGGCACGGCGAGCGACGACCGTGTGGTGCGTATGCGGTGCGGGCTGGGGGCGACAGGCACTGACATTCCGCGGTCCCTCGGTACTTGAGTGCGGGGGGGAAACAGACCGGCCGACCAGCGCGGTTCGGCCGCACGGGCGGGATCGGACACCGATGGGGACGGCGATCTTCCGCACCACATGTGGCGCTCATGCTAACCACGCGGAGTGGCGCGGGAGAACGTGGAAAGCCCCGAGCCCACACAACGGGGGAGTTCGTCCCGAAGTCGTCCACCGGCCGACGGCGGCGTGGTAGACGGGGATGACCGCTGTGGTCCCCTTCGTACGGGCCCGCCCTGCCCGGTCGGACGCCTCCGCCGCCCGTTCGACCGCCGGAATGTCACGCCTCGGGCGCCGCGCGAGGGCTCAACATCCCCTGTGGTCAGCCGATTTCAGCCAACCGGACCCGCCGTGGGGGCGGTGCCGCGCCTAACGCGGCGAGCGCCGTGGGGCGAACATCACAGCAGGTGGGCCGGGGCGGGGCGGACCCGGCCGACTACCGTGAGGCGCGTGCCGAAGAACAGAAACACGTTCTCCTCACCGCTCCCGTTCCCCTCACCGGCCTCCTGGTGGCGCCGTCTTGTCTCCCGGGCGGTCCAGAACGGCTGGCGCTGGATCCAGGAGACGGGCGCGGTGAGCGCCGAGCGTCCGGGGCGGCTGCGCTTCCGCCGGATCGGCACCGGCACCCGGCTCGCGTTTCCGCAGGGCACGGTCTTCGGCGAGCCGTGGATCGAGCTGGGGGACCACTGCGTCATAGGCGAACACGTCACCCTGACCGCGGGGATGATGCCGGGACTCGATCTCGGCCCCGAGACGGTGCTGACCCTCGGCGACGGGGTGGTCCTCGGCCGGGGCAGTCATGTGATCGCCGACACCACGGTGACCATCGGCGCGGACACCTACTGCGGGCCGTATGTCTACATCACCTCGACCAACCACAGTTACGACGACCCGAAGGTACCCGTCGGCAAGCAGTGGCCCCGGATGGAGCCGGTGGAGATAGGGCCCGGCTGCTGGCTCGGCACCGGCGCGGTGATCCTGCCCGGCGCGCGGCTCGGCCGGAACGTGGTGGTCGCGGCGGGCGCCGTCGTACGGGGAGAGGTCGCCGATCACGCGGTGGTGGCCGGGGCGCCCGCGCGGGTCGTACGGAGCTGGGACGCCGAGCGCGGCTGGCAGCCGCCACTGCGTACCCCGGCGCCGGTGCCGATCCCGGAGGGGATCACGCCCGAGCAGCTCCTGGCGCTGAAGGACTTCGAGCGGCCGTCGTGACGGGGCCGGGCCCTGGTCCCGGCCGGGGCGGTCCGCCGTCCCGGCGGGCGGCGGAGGCCGCGCTCATCCCGCGTGTGGTCGTTCCCGCGCGGGGGCGTGGCTGCCCCGCTCATCCCGTGGCCAGCAGCACCGTCCCCACCAGCGCGAGCCCCGCGCCCGCCGCCTGGACCGCGCGCAGCCGTTCCCCCAGCACCCCACGTGCCGCGACCGCCGTGATCACCGGGTAGAGCGAGGCCAGTACGGCGGCGACGGTCACGGGTCCGTTCCACGCCGCGAGGGCGTACGTACCGTTGGCGGCCACATCGGCGAGCCCCACGAAGGCGAGAGCCGGCAGGGCGGCCCGTACGGCATGGAGGCCGCCGTCCTCCGGCAGCGCACGGCCACCCCGGAGCGCCGAGAGCCGCAGGGCGCTCGCGCCGACGGCCACATTGGCCACCCGCTGGACGAAGAGCGCGAGGAAGAGCCCGGTCACGGTGGTCGACGACTCGGAGATCAGCGCCATCACCGAGCCGAAGCCGAACGCGGCGACCAGGGTGAGCGCCACGGCCCGGCGCCGCACCGGGGCGCCGCGCAGTTCGGGCCCGCCCGCGAGAACGATTCCGGCCACGGCCACCGCGATCCCTGCGAACTGGAGCAGCCCCGGCCGTTCGCCGACGACGAGCCCCACTCCGACCGGCACGGCCACACCGATCGAGGCCAGGGGCGAGACCACCCCCATCGGGCCGAGGGCGAGCGCCTTGTAGAAGCTGAGCATCGCGGCCGGGCCGACCACCCCGGCCGCGACCGCGTACCAGAGCCGGGGTCCGGCCTCCGACCAGCCGCCGGTGGCCACCACGGCCGCGCCGAGGACCACCACCGCGAGGGCCTGCGAGACCACGACGACCGTCAGGGCGGGCAGGCGCCGGGTGAGCAGTCCGCCGCCGAAGTCGGCGAGCCCCCACAGCACGCTGGTGGCCAGGGCGAACAGTGCGGTCATGAAGGGCCTCGCAGTACAGTGCGATGAACAAAGGGGTGCACCAGACCATAGTGCAGTCTGTTGCACTGTCTCATTGAATATATTGGACGGAATGTGTCTGACCTCGATCAGCTCACGCAGTCGCTGGCCCGTAATCTCAAGCGCTGGCGAGGGGAACGGGGCTTCACCCTGGACGCGCTGGCCGCGCGCGCGGGGGTCAGCCGAGGAATGATCATCCAGATCGAGCAGGCACGGACGAACCCGAGCGTGGGCACCACCGTCAAGCTCGCCGACGCGCTCGGCGTCTCCATCACCACCCTGCTCGACTACGAGCAGGGCCCGCAGGTCAGGGTGGTGCCGGAGAGCCAGGCCGTACGGATGTGGTCCACCCCGGCGGGCAGCCGCACCACTCTGCTGGTGGGCACCGAGGCGCGGGGGCCGCTGGAGATGTGGTCCTGGACCCTGATGCCCGGTGACGGCAGCTCCTCGGATCCGCACCCGCCGGGCACGACCGAACTGATCCATGTGACGGCGGGCGAGCTGACCCTCGTCGTGGACGGCGAACCGCACCCCGTACCGGCCGGGGCGTCCGCGACCTTCGAGGCGAACGTGCCGCACATCTACCGCAACGACGGCGCGCGGACCTGCGAGCTGGTCATGGCCGTCTCCATCCCGCCCGCCCGCTGAGATGCCGGGACCGCCGCTCCGGGACGGCTGTTAGCGTGAGATCCATGCGTGCTCCTCTCGGACATTTCGACAACGCCGCCCCGGCGCCCGACTGCCTCGACCTGCTGACCCCGCCCGTCGCCGACGCCGTACGCGCGTGGCGGGGCGACGTTCCCGCCGAGCAACTGGTGTACGTGGACACCGACCCGGCGATCGCGGACACGGCGGTCTTCGCCGAGCACTACGGCCCCGAACTGCTCGACGTGTCGGCCAACTGCGTGGTCGTGGCGGGCAGGCGCGGCGGCGAGACCACGCTCGCGGCCTGTGTCGTGCTGTCCCGGACCCGTGTCGACGTCAACGGCGCGGTCCGCCGCCAACTCGGCGCGCGGAAGGCCTCGTTCGCCCCGATGGACACCGCGGTCGGCGAGACGGGCATGGAGTACGGCGGCATCACACCGATCGGACTGCCCGCGAGCTGGCCCCTGCTGATCGACTCCGCGGTCCTCGACACCGAATGGGTCCTGATCGGCAGCGGCCGCCGCCGGGGCAAACTGATCGTCCCCGGCAAGTCCCTCGCGGCCCTGCCGGGCGCGGCGGTCCTGGACGGCCTCGGCATCTGAGCCCACGCCGCACGAGGCGGAGGGCTTTTTGCGTCGGTACCCCCGCGGAGCATCATCGAAGTACCGTTTCACGGTGAGCGAGCACCTTGGCGACACACTGCGTCGCCTCCGTAAACTGGCCGGGCTGACCCAGGAAGAGCTGTCCGAAGGCTCGGACGTGTCCGTTGACGTCATCAGGAAGCTGGAGCAGAAGCGGACGTCCTCCGCCCGGCTCCCGACCCTGCACGCCCTGGCCAACGGCCTCGGTGTCGAGCTGACGACGCTGCTGGGAGACCCGCCAGGCGCACGGTCCGAGGGCGACGGAGACTCACCGGCCCTGGTGGCCTTCAGACGGGCGATCACCCCGACGCCGTTCGCCTCAGGACCGGATTGCGCGGGGGCGGAGGGGCTGTCCGTGGCCGCCCTGCGTGACCGCATCGCCGACGCGTGGTCGGAGTACCACGCCGCGGACTTCGACAGCCTCATGAAGACGCTCCCCGACATCATCGCCGCGGCGCGATGTCTCGTGGCAGCCGGCGGGGAAGGTGCTCACGCCGCCCTCGGGAAGTCTCTTCAGCTTGGTGGCCACCTTGCCGTCCGGCTGGGGAAGACCGACCTCGCCATCATCAGCCTGGAGCGGGCGATAGCAGAGGCGGAGTTGTCGGCGGACCCTCTCCTGACGCCTATGGTCTGCAACAGCGTGGCGTGGGCGTACCAGCGTCAGAACCGGCTCACCGACGCAATCACGGTGGCCCGGTACGCGGCCGACCGGGTGAGGTCCGGAGGGCTTGTAACGGCCGAAAGCGTCAAAGTCTGGGGCGGGCTGATGATGTCCGCGGCCACCAGTTACGCCCGCAGCGGCGATTATGACCAGGCCGACAAGATGATGCGTGCCGCGGAGAAAGAGGCGGAGCGCGTCAGCACGCTCCCGGCGTCCCAGGACAACCGCATGGTGTCGGTCTTCAGTAAGTCGTCCGTCCGCATCGAACGCGTCCGGCTCGCCGTTCAGCACGGCCGCCCTGAGGACGCCCTGAAGTTGGCCAAGGGCATGCGTCTGTCGAAAGACACGCCGCCCTCATGGCGCACATGGTTGCTTCTGGACGTCGCGCGGGCACATACAGATCTGGGGGACGCCGAAGGTGCCGTCAAGGCGCTGGAATCTCTCCGCCGGGTGGCTCCGGCGTGGATGCGCCATCACACGCTGGCCGTGTCCATTGTCCGCGATCTGTGGGAGCTGCCCGCACGGCCTCCAGGACTGCGGCCCCTGGCCGAATTCGTCGGCGTAGCGGATTAGCGTCGCAGAAGTAGGACGCAGCATCCCTGGAGATCATCTTCCGGTGTCGCGAAGCTTCACGCACCGACACGGCGGAGGTGTGACGCGATGGCGACCCCGGACCATCAGTACGCGGGCGTACAGAGGATCACGACGCAGCCGCGTGCTGTACATCTGACGGAGCCCGCGGTGGTCCAGCCGCCCAAGCCCTACCCCGGGTGCGACATCTGCGGCGCCCTGAGTCGGCAGTGGCGTCAGGCGACGGAGGCGGGCGGGCCCGCGTACGACCCGTCCCACGCCGTCGACCTGGCGGTGGAGATCCGCCGGCACCCCCACCCCAAGGCGGGTTCCCGGTGATCCACGCCCTCACCCGATCCGGCCGCAGGGCCTTGCGGCCCTGTTCCGACGGGGGAGGAGCGCATCAGATCGTCCACGCTAGTGCGAGGAACTGAGCTCGATCGCCGGGCAGCGGTTCATCACCATGTCGAGGCCTGCGGCGCGGGTGCGCTCGTAGGCGGCCTCATCGATGATGCCGAGCTGGAACCAGACCGCCTTGGCGCCGATCGTGACCGCCTCGTCCGCGACCGCGCCCGCCAGATCGGTGTTCACGAAGACGTCCACGACATCGACGTCGAAGGGAATGGCGTCGAGGGACGGATAGCCCGGTTCCCCGTGCACCGTCTCGGCCTTCGGGTGCACCGGGACGATCCGCTTGCCGTGGCGCTGAAGGACCTTCGCGACTCCGTAGGCGGCGCGCTGCTCGTTCGAGGAGAGACCGACGATCGCCCAGGTGTCGCCGAGCTCGTTGAGAATCCTGCGGACGGTGTCCGTCTCGCTGTCCACGTCGTGCCTCCACGGGTCGTATGTACGTCGCACAGAGCAACGACCGTCGCCCCCGTGCCATTCCCGGCGGGCCTCCGAAACACGGCGGCAAGGCTCGCGTCCGCCGTCGCGCGGCTCTCGGCCGCGCCTGCCGGTGGCCGTGGCTTGCGTCAGTTCTCGCCGGTGGCTTCGGTGTCGGGCAGGGTGAAGACGATGCGGGTGCCGGGGGTGTGGCCGGTGTCCAGGGTGATGGTGCCGCCGTGGTACTCGACGATCTTCTTGCACAGGGCGAGGCCGAGGCCGTTCCCCGCGTACTGCTCGCGGGTGTGCAGGCGCTGGAACATCACGAAAACACGCTCGGCGAACTCTCCGTCGATGCCTATGCCGTTGTCGGTGACGGAGAAGTTCCAGGCGCCGTCGGTGTGCTCGGCGGTGATGTGGATACGGGGCGGCTGGTCGGGGGAACGGAATTTTATGGCGTTGGAGAGGAGATTCTGGAACAGCATGCCGAGCTGGGTGCGCTCGCCCGGGAGCGTGGGCAGGGCGTCATGGGTGATGAGCGCCCCCGACTCCTCGATCGCCGTGGTGAGGGCGTACGTGGTGCGGTTGAGGACGTCCTCCAGGTTGACGGGGACGTGCTCGGTCTGGAGCCGGCCGACGCGGGAGAAGGCCAGGAGGTCGCTGATGAGGCCCTGCATCCGGTTGGCGCCGTCCACGGCGAAGGCGATGTACTGACGGGCACGGTCGTCCAGATGCTCGCTGTAGCGGCGTTCCAGGAGCTGGCAGAAGCTGGCGACCTTCCGCAGTGGCTCCTGGAGGTCGTGCGAGGCGACGTAGGCGAACTGTTCGAGTTCGGCGTTGGAGCGGCGCAGTTCGACGGCCTGGGCGGCGAGGGTGGCCTGTGTCCTGTCGCGGAAGGCGAGTTCGTCCGCGAGTCTGGCACGCATCGTGTCGACGTCCGTGGCGAGCAGACGGAGGTCCGCCGGTCCCGAGCCGGTGACGCGGTGGGCGAAGTCGCCCGCGGCGACGGTGCGTATGTCGGCCGACAGCCGGTCCAGATGGTCGGTCACGCCGCGGCGCAGACCGATGAAGACAGCGCCGGCCAGGCCCAGGATGACGGCGGCGATGGCGGTGAAGGTCCAGTTGCGCAGGGCTCGCGCGTCCAGCAGGTCGGCGCGCGCGTCGGCGCGCTCGGTCTCCAGATGTCGCTGCTGGGCGGACATCGCCGTACGCAGCGCGTCGAAGAGCCGCTTGGCCTCCTCGGCGCGTTCCGTGTCCAGGGAGGTCGGGGAGGAGGCCGACGCGACGGGCTCGGCGATCCGGGTCCGCCACTCCTCCGCCCGGCGGCGGACCTCCGCGAGATCCCGCCGGCCGGTGTCGTCCTGGGCGAGTGTGCCGAGTTTCCGCTCCGCCGCCCGCTGCTGCGCCATGCCGTCACGGTAGGGCTGGAGGAACTCGGGGCGGGCGGTCATCCCGTAGCCGCGTATTCCGGTCTCCTGGTTGATCAGCGCGCTCTCCATCCGCACGGCGGCGATCAGGGCCGGTGTGGAACGGTCGACCAGCCGGTTGTTGATCGCGGTGGAGCGCGCGAAGATCCAGGCCCCGCACAGCACGAGCCCGAGCAGCACGGCCAGGGCCAGCGCCGTACAGACCGCCAGCCACCGGCGTGTCGTCCATCCCGACAGCCGGCGGGGCTTCGCGGCCCTGGCGGCCGGGGCGGTGTGGTCCCGGCTCTCGGTGTGGTCCCGGCTCTCACTGCGCACGGCGGTGTCTCCTCGTCACGGGGCCCGGTCGATGGCCGGGCCGCGGACAGCGTACCCTTGCCTGACAACAACAGTTGTCGTGGGTAAAGTGGGCGCTACAGTGCGTGCATGGGCGCTGACCTGACCAATTCCGCTGATCACGACGAGATGACCACGCTCGCGCAGAGGGCAGTGACGGAGCTGACACACCACCTGGCCGTGCGGAGCGGTACCGCCGGCGCGACCGCGGACCTGGCGCCGACGCGGAACGACCCGCTCGGGCGGCTTCGCGTCCTGGCCTATCTGAACCGCGCCGTCGCCCACTGCGCCCACCTGGAGGCCGAAGCGGCGGCACGGGCCGGCGCCACCTACCCCCAGCTCGGCGACGCATGGGGCATCAGCCGTCAAGGCGCCCGACGGCGCTGGCCCGGACTGGTCTTCACCGCACGCCCCGCCACACGCCCCCTACCCACGCCCAAGCCCGGGAGCCCCACCATGAACGCTTTCGCCACCGACCTCAGCTACGGGGTCCTCCTCGTCGAGGACGACCCGGCCGACGCCATGCTCATCGAAGACGCTCTGGTCGAACGCGGTATGGCCCGCACGATCAACCAGGTCACCGACGGTATCGCCGCCCTGGAATACCTCCGCGATCCGGCGAGGCCACGGCCCGACCTCATCGTCCTGGACCTGAACATGCCCCGCATGAACGGCCGGGAACTGCTCGCCGTCCTCAAGAACGACGCGTCCCTGGGCAGCATCCCCGTCGTGGTGCTCACCACCTCCGCGGCCCCGGACGACGTCCAGGACGCCTACCGGAAGCACGCCAACGCCTACGTCGCCAAACCCGTCAACCTCGACGAGTTCATCGCCGCCGTCCAGGGCATCGACAACTTCTTCCTCGAAACCGCCACCCAGCCGCCCCGGGACGGAACGGAACCGTCCCGGAGCTGAGCAGAACTTCCCGGTGAGAGGCGGCCGGAACTCCCCGGGAGAGCCGGACGGAACTCCCGGGACAGCCGGAGGGACGCCGGCCTCGCCGACTCGCGGCCGGCCTCCGTCGCCAGGAGAACGGACCGTACGCCCCGGCCACTTCCGCCCGGCCCCGCCGCATAGGGTGGGGGGATGCAGGAGCAGTACCGGACCGTCGCCCGCGCGGGTGCGCACGAGACCGAGATCAACCGGTCGCGCTTCCTCTGCGCGCTGGCGCCCGTCGCGAGCGAACGGGAGGCACAGGAGTTCGTCGCCCGCGTCCGCACGGAGCATCCGACGGCCACCCACAACTGCTTCGCGTATGTGATCGGCGCCGACGCCTCCGTGCAGAGGGCGAGCGACGACGGAGAGCCCGGCGGGACGGCCGGGGCGCCGATGCTCCAGATGCTGATGCGACGTGAGGTGCGCTACACCGCGGCGGTCGTCACCCGTTACTACGGCGGGGTCAAGCTCGGCGCGGGCGGGCTCATCAGGGCGTACGGAGGAGCGGTCGGGGAAGCCCTGGACGCCCTGGGCACCGTGACACGGCAGCGCTTCCGGCTCGCCACCGTCACCGTCGACCACCAGCGCGCGGGCCGGCTGGAGAACGATCTGCGCGCCACGGGCCGTACCGTGCGCGAGGTGCGGTACGGCGAGTCGGTCACCATCGGGATCGGCCTGCCGGACGCGGACCTGGCGTCCTTCCGCGCCTGGCTCGCCGACACCACGGCCGGGACGGCCGTACTGGAACTGGGCGGCGAGGCCTTCATTTGAGGATCCTGCACACATCCGACTGGCATCTCGGACGGTCGTTCCACCGCGTCGGCCTGCTCGACGCCCAGGCCGCCTTCCTCGACCATCTCGTCGCGACCGTCCGGGAGCGCGAGGTGGACGTCGTCCTGGTCGCGGGCGATGTCTACGACCGGGCCGTACCACCGCTCGCCGCCGTGGAACTCTTCGACCGCGCCCTGCACCGTCTCGCCGACGCCGGCGTGCCGACCGTCATGATCTCCGGCAACCACGACTCGGCGCGCAGACTCGGCGTAGGCGCCGGGCTGATGGGGCGGGCCGGGATCCATCTGCGGACCGACCCGGCCGGCTGCGGTACCCCCGTACTCCTCGCGGACCCCCATGGCGAGGTGGCCTTCTACGGTCTGCCGTATCTCGAACCCGCCCTGGTGCGCGACGAGTTCGCGACGGCGAAGGCCGGACACGAGGCGGTGCTCGGTGCCGCGATGGAGCGGGTGCGCGCCGACCTCGCGGAACGCGGCCCCGGCACCCGCTCCGTCGTCCTCGCGCATGCCTTCGTGGTGGGCGGCGCCCCCAGCGACAGCGAGCGCGACATCACCGTCGGGGGAGTGGCCGCCGTGCCCGTGGGCGTCTTCGACGGCGCCGACTATGTCGCCCTCGGCCATCTCCACGGCTGCCAGACCCTCACCGAACGCGTCCGCTACGCCGGCTCCCCGCTCGCGTACTCCTTCTCGGAGACCGCCCACCGCAAGACCATGTGGCTGGTGGAGCTGGGCCCGGAGGGCGGGATCGACGCCGAGCGGATCGACTGCCCGGTGCCGCGCGCCCTGGCCAGGATCCGCGGCACCCTCGACGCGCTGCTCGACGATCCGGGACTCACCCGCCACGAGGACTCCTGGGTCGAGGCGACCCTCACCGATCCGGTGCGCCCGGCCGATCCCATGGCACGGCTCACCGGGCGATTCCCGCACACCCTCAGCCTGGTCTTCGACCCCGGGCGCGGCGACGACGACCCGCTCGCCTCGTACGCCCAGCGGCTCGCCGGCCGTACCGACCAGCAGATCGCGGAGGACTTCGTGGCGCATGTACGGGGCGGGGCCGGACCCGACGAACACGAACGCGCCGTGCTGAGCGAGGCCTTCGACGAGGTACGGGTCGACGCCGAGGCACGCGAGGTGAGCCGGTGAGACTGCACCGGCTGACGGTCACCGCCTTCGGCCCCTTCGCCACCACCCAGACCGTCGACTTCGACGCGCTCTCCACCGCCGGGCTCTTCCTGCTCCACGGGCCGACCGGCGCGGGCAAGACCTCCGTGCTCGACGCGGTCTGCTACGCGCTGTACGGGGCCGTGCCCGGGGCCCGGCAGAGCCCCGGGGCTCCGCTGCGCAGCGACCACGCCTCCACCGGGACCCCCACCGAGGTCGCGCTCGAACTGACCGTGGCGGGACGGCGGCTGGAGATCACCCGGCGGCCCGCCCAGCAGCGTCCCAAGAAGCGCGCCAAGGGCCTCACCACGGAGAAGGCACAGAGCTGGCTGCGCGAGTACGACGCCGAGCGCGCCGCATGGCGGGCGATGAGCCGCTCCCACCAGGAGATCGGTGAGGAGATCGGCCGGCTGCTCGGGATGAGCCGCGAGCAGTTCTGCCAGGTGGTGCTGCTGCCCCAGGGCGACTTCGCCCGCTTCCTGCGCGCCGACGCCGAAGCGCGCGGCAAGCTCCTCGGCACGCTCTTCGACACCCGCCGGTTCGCGGCGGTCGAGGAGCGGCTCGCCGAGCTGCGGCGCGCCGCCGAACACCGGGTCCGCGCGGGGGACGAACGGCTGCTCGGTGTCGCCCAGCGCATCGCCCAGGCCTCGGAGGGCAGTTCGGCCCCCTCGCTGCCCGAGCGGAAGCCGGGTGACGCCGGACTCGCCGGGTCCGTCCTGGAGTGGGCGGCGATCGCCCGCTCCACCGCCCGGGAACGGGCGGACATCGCCGAGTCGGCGCTCACCGCGGCCGAGAGCAGGCGGACCGCCGCCCGGCGCGCACTGGACGATGCCCAGGAACTGGACCGGCTCCAGCGGCGGTTCGCCGACACCCGCCGGCGCGCCGAGGCACTCGAAGCCCGCCGCCCCGAACGCGACCGCGGCCAGGCGGTGCTGGAACGCGCCCACAAGGCGGAGCTGGTCGCCCCCGCGCTCGCGCTGCGCGACGAGGCGGAGCGGGCGCACCGGTCGGCGTCCGACGAGTACGACCGCACCCGGGCGCTGCTGCCCGCCGATCTCGTCGAGGCGGGAGCCGAGCAACTGGCCTCCCTCGAAAGGGCGGTGCGGCAGGAGCTGGGCGCCCTCGACGCGGCCCGGCGCGCCGAGGCGCGCAGCGCGGAGATCACGGCCGAACGCGCCGAACTGGACCGGCAGGCGCGGGCCGACGAGGAGACCCTCCAGGACGCGGCCGGCTGGCTGGCGGGCTGGGAGAGCGAACGCCGGGCGCTACAGGACCGTATCGAGGCCGCCCAGGAGGCGGCGACCCGCGCCGAACAAATCGCGGGCCGGCTCGAACCCGCCCGGCAACGGCTCGACGCCGCCCGCCGCCGCGACCGCCTCGAAGCGGAGACCGGCGAGGCCGAGCGGCGGCTCCGTGAGGCCGCGCGGCGGGCCAACACCGCCCATGAGACATGGCTCGATCTACGGGAGCGGCGGCTGCGGGGCATGGCAGCCGAGCTGTCCGCCCGGCTCGTCGACGGCGAACCGTGCGCGGTCTGCGGCTCCGCCGCCCACCCCGAGCCCGCGCGCGCCGCCGCCGGACAGGTCGAACCGGCCGCCGAGGAAGCCGCGCTGACGGCCCATCAGCGAGCGGCCGGGATCCGTGACCGGGCCGAGCGCGACCATGTGGCGCTCGTGGAACGGCACGCGGCGGCCCGCGAGGCGGCCGGAGCCGCCGCCGTCACCGAACTCGCCGCGCACACGACCGCGTTGGAACGGGAGTACGCCGAGGCGCACCGGCTCGCAGCCGGTACGCACACGGCCCGCGAGGCGCTGGCCCATGCCGAGCGCGAGCACGAGGGCCGGCTCGCCGCGCGGCAGGACGCCGAACGCCGGGTCGCCGCCCGTACCTCGCGGCGCGAAGCCCTCGACCGCGAACAGAGCGCGCTGCGAGCCGAGTTGAACCGTGCCCGGGGCGACGCGGAGACCGTCGCCGACCGCGCGGAACAGCTCGAACGGCGGGCCCGGTGGCTCGCCGGGGCCGCCGAGGCCGTACGCGAGGCCGACACCACGGCGCTGCGGCTCAAGGAGGCCGACGGCCGGCTCGCGAGCGCCGCATTCCGGGCCGGTTTCGACACCCCGCAGGCCGCCGCGGCGGCCCTGCTCACCCATGCCGACCGGCGTGAACTCCAGCACCGCCTCGACGGATTCCAGGCCGAGGCCGCCGCGATCGCCGACCGGCTCGCCGAACTGGACGCCCGGGACGCCGCCGCGCGGCCGCCCGCCGACACCGGCGCCGCGCAGGCCGCCCACGACCGGACCGAGCGGGCCCTGCGGGACGCGTCGGCCGCCGCCGTCACCGCCCGGGACCGCCGTGCCGAACTGGCCAGACTCTCCCGGCTCGCCGAGTCGGAGGTACGCGGGCTCGGCCCGGTGCGGCAGGAGTACGACCGGGTGGCCCGCCTCGCCGGACTCACCGCGGGCACCTCCGCCGACAACGAACGCAGGATGCGTCTGGAGTCCTACGTCCTGGCCGCCCGGCTGGAACAGGTCGCCGCGGCGGCCACCGTACGGCTCCAGCGCATGTCCTCCGGGCGCTACGCCCTCGTCCACTCCGACGCCAGAGCGGGCGGGCAGCGCCGGTCCGGGCTGGGACTCCAGGTCATCGACGCCTGGACGGGCAGCGCGCGCGACACCGCGACACTCTCGGGCGGCGAGACCTTCTTCGCGTCCCTCGCCCTGGCGCTCGGTCTCGCGGACGTGGTCACCGACGAGGCCGGTGGCGTACGGCTGGACACCCTCTTCATCGACGAGGGTTTCGGCAGTCTGGACGACCAGACGCTGGACGAGGTCCTTGATGTCCTGGACGCGCTGCGGGAGCGCGACCGCAGCGTCGGCATCGTCAGCCATGTCGCCGATCTGCGCCGCCGTATCCCCACGCAGTTGGAGATCGTCAAGGAACGGCACGGCTCGGCGGTGCGCCACCGGGCGACGGCGACGGGGGTGTAGGGCGCGGCACACCGGGCGGGGCAGACCGGGCGGGGCGTGGGGCGGTGGGCGGCCGGCGGAGCGGCGCGTCGGGAGCTCGTGGCGCACGGCCTCGCACTGGGATATCCGTGTGACACCCACCGCCGCGCCGACGACTATGGGCTTCCATGACCCCACTTGATCCCCCCGGTCCCGCAGGTCCCGCAGGTCCCGCAAGTCCCGGCCCCGCGGGTGGTGACCGCTCGGGTGCTGAGGGTGCTGAGGGTGCTGAAGCGCTCCCGGACCCGGACATGCGCCGTGACCCGCTGCCGCTGCGCGGGCGGACCGCCCTGGTGACCGGCGCCAGCCGCCGGGCCGGCATCGGCTGCGCGGTCGCGCGGCGGCTGGTCGCGTACGGCGCGAGCGTCTACCTCCATCACCATGTGCCGCACGACGCGGGCCAGCCGTGGGGCGCGGATCCCGAAGGGCCGGAAGGAGTCGTCGCCCAGGTGCGACGGGCACAGGCGGATCCGGCGGCGCGGGTGGTGCACGGGCCCGGGGATCTGTCCGGGGCCGAGGGGCCCGCCGAACTGATCGGCACCGCCGCCGAGGCGCTCGGCGGCCGGCTCGACATCCTGGTCGCCAACCACGCGCTCAGCGGTCACGACGGCACGCTCGACACCGTCGACGCGGCGATGCTCGACGCGCACTGGGCGACCGACACCCGGTCGGTGATCCTTCTCGTCCAGGCGTACGCGCGGCTGCGCGCGAAGCTCCCCGCCCGGACGCCCGGCGGCCGGGTCGTGACGATGACGTCCGGCCAGGATCTCGGCGCCGGGATGCCGGAGGAGCTCGCATACGCTCTGGCCAAGGGAGCCCTCGCCTCCGCTACCCGGTCCCTGGCCACCTCGCTCGCGGATCTCGCGGTGACGGTCAACACCGTCAACCCCGGCCCCGTCGACACCGGTTATCTGACAGGTTCCGCGTACGAGGCCGTCGCCGCGCGGTTCCCGGGCGGACGCTGGGGCATGCCCGACGACCCGGCCCGGCTGATCGCCTGGCTCGCGACCGACGAGGCCGAGTGGATCACGGGTCAGGTCATCGACTCGGAGGGCGGTTTCCGCCGCTGACCAGGACGGCGGACGGTGGCCTGTGGCGGTGGCCGGTGGCCGTCGGGAGCCGCGCCGGGCCCTGGGGCGTCGGCTGACGCCGCCGGGCCCGTACCTTCCGGCCGGGCCCGGCCCACGCGTCAGAGCGGGCCGGGCCCCCACGCGTCAGAGCCTGGAGAGCTCTTCCACCAGATCGTCCAGCCCCAGCGAGCCCTGCGACAGCGCCGCCATGTGCCACGCCTTCGCGTCGAACGCGTCGCCGTGTGCCTTACGGGCGTTCTCCCGGCCGAGCAGCCAGGCGCGTTCGCCCAGCTTGTACCCGATCGCCTGGCCCGGCATCGAGAGATAGCGGGTCAGCTCGCTCTCCACGAAGTCGGCGGGGCGGCCGCTGTGGTTGCCGAAGAACTCCTGTGCCAGCTCGGGCGTCCAGCGCTCGCCGGGGTGGAACGGCGAGTCCGCCGGGATCTCCAGCTCAAGGTGCATACCGATGTCCACGATCACCCGGCAGGCACGCATCATCTGCGCGTCCAGATAGCCGAGCCTGCGCTCCGCGTCGGGCAGGAATCCCAGTTCGTCCATGAGCCGCTCCGCGTAGAGCGCCCAGCCCTCGGCGTTGGCGCTGACCATGCCGACGGTCGCCTGGTAGCGGGAGAGCCGGTCGGCGACGAGCGTCCACTGGGCGAGCTGGAGATGGTGGCCGGGCACGCCCTCGTGGTACCAGGTGGACACCAGGTCGTAGACGGGGAAGCGGGTGGCGCCCATGGTCGGGAGCCAGGTGCGGCCGGGCCGGGAGAAGTCCTCGGACGGGCTGCTGTAGTACGGCGCGGCGGCTCCGCCGGGCGGGGCGATCCGGGACTCCACCTTCCGCAGCTCTTCGGCGAGTTCGAAGTGCGTGCCGTCCAGCGCCTCGATGGCCTCGTCCATGAGGTTCTGGAGCCACTCCCTGACCTCGTCGACCCCCTCGATGTGCGCGCCGTGCTCG
Organism: Streptomyces sp. NPDC002018; assembly: GCF_042890865.1. NCBI lineage: Bacteria > Bacillati > Actinomycetota > Actinomycetes > Kitasatosporales > Streptomycetaceae > Streptomyces > Streptomyces sp. NPDC002018. The sequence goes on along the minus strand of NZ_JBIASO010000008.1, from coordinate 276,676 downwards.
TCCAGATGCGCGAGCGCCTCCCAGGGGCCCGCGCCGGGCAGGATCTTCCCGGCCTCGGCCCGCATCTCGGCGAGCAGCCGGTGGTACTCGGACCAGCCGTACGCGTACGCCTCGTCCAGATCGAGGTCCGTGCCGTTGAAGTAGCGCGCCCAGCGGGCATAGCGCTCGCGGCCCACGACATCGGGCGCGTCCTCGACGGCCGGCGCGTACACCTCGCGCATCCAGTCGCGCAGCTCCGCGACGGCGGCGGTGGCCCCGCGCGCGGCCTCGTCCAGTTCGGTGCGGAGGGAGTCGGGGCCCGCCGAGGCGAAGTCCTCGAACCAGCCACGGTCCTCGCCCGCCCATGCCGTGAGCTGGCCGACGAAGGTCGCGGTGGGGCGCGGCCCCGCGTACAGCTTGCGTTCGAGTCCCAGGGCGAGCGACGCGCGGAAACCTTCCAGCGCCGCGGGCACGGCCCGCAGCCGCTCGGCGATCGCCGCCCAGTCCTCGTCCGTCCCGGCCGGGGTCACGGCGAACACATCGCGGATGTGATGTGCCGGGGAGTGGATGTTGCTGACCTTGCGCAGCCCCTCATCGGTGTCGTGGACGGCCAGTTCCGCCGTCAGACGCTCACGCAGCAGCCGGCCGCAGCGACGCTCGGCGTCGGTGTCCGCGCCCGGTAGCGTCTCGGCCAGGTCGAGCCGGGCGAGGGTCTCCCGGGCGAGCTGGGCGAGACGGTCCTGACCTGCGGGGGAGAAATCGGGAAGGCGGCGGGAACTCTCCGCGACGCCCAGGTAGGTGCCGGTGATGGGATCGAGTGCGACGAGTGCGTCGACGTAGGCGTCGGCGACCTGGCGGGGCAGCGCGCTGCCGGCTGTGTCTGACATGCGGGCCATCCTCTCCAAGAGGGACCTCCCCCGTCACCTCCCGGTTTCCGTGGCAGCGGCGGATCGGCCGACGACCGGGGCGAGGCCGACCGGGGCGAGGGCCGGGGCGAGAGGTCAGGCCCAGGGGGCCCGGTCCCGGCACGGCCCGAGGTCCCGGCACGGCACGGCACGCGCGGCGTCCGTACCGGCCCGCGCGCTCGGCGGTCGCCCGCTCCCGCTCAGCGGTGCTCCCGTTCAGCGGTCGGCCTGCTCGTGGTCGAAGAGACCGGAGTCCCCGTAGGGCGGAAGCATCGACACGGAGGCCGGGTCCAGCCGGGCCGTGATGACCAGCGTGCCCTCCTCGATCTGGTAGTCGAGCGGCAGCCCGAGGTCACGCATGGTCGCGACCATGGCGGTGTTGGACGCCTGGGTGACCGCGTACACGCTGGTGCAGTGCGCCTCGACGGCGAGCCCGACCAGCCGGCCCAGCAGCTCGGAGCCGATACCGCGCCGCTGCCAGGCGTCCTCGACGAGCAGCGCGACCTCGGTCTCGTCGCCGTCCCAGAGCAGATGCCCGAGGGCCACCAGCCGCCCCGACGCCGACTCGACGGCGAGCGTACGGCCGAAGCGCGGGCTGAGCAGATGCTGGAGATAGCGGTCCGCGTCGCCCACGGGGCCGTGGTAACGCTGGCTCAGTGTGCGGTCGGAGCAGCGGCCGTGCATGGCGAGCGCGGCGTCGAGATCGTCGTGATCGGCGCGCCGTACGGTGATTTCCTCGCCCTCCGGGAGCGTGAGTACGTCCTGGCTGCGCGGGATGCGCGGGCCGAGCCGGGCGTCCAGCTCGACCAGGGCGCGGGCCCGCGCGAACTCGGTGGGGGTGAAGGGGAGATACGGACGCTCGACGGTGATGCTTCCGCCGTTCGGGTCGTGCAGCCGCATCTCCGTCCCGTCCAGCACGCCCTCGACCGGCGCGCTCTCACCCGTGGCACGGCCGGTGACCGGGACGGCCGGCCGTGAGTGGATCGTGCAGCGGCCCAGCAACTGGCGCAGCGCGAGCGGCAGCTCCGCACCGTCGAGCGCCGTACGGGTGGCCAGACCGAGCACCCGCGTAGGGGTGTCCACCAGATCGTGCGCGTCGGCCCGCTCGATCCAGGTGCCGCTGCCGCCCGCCGCCGCGACCCCGCCGATGAGGTCCTTCGGCTGGAGCGCGGCCGGGGCACGCAGCAGGAACTCGTCCACCGTCCCCTCGGCCAGCGGATGCGTCTGGAGCGTGAGGATGTCCACGTGGAGCGTGGCGAACGCCGTGCACAGCGCCGCCAGGCTCCCGGGCTCGTCCCGTACGGTGGTCCGCATCCGCCAGAGCGCCGTCTCGGTCCGGTCCGGCGAGACCACCGCTCCGGTCCGGGGGTCCGGAAGCCCCGGCACGGGCAGGGCGGCGGCGGTCGTCGCACCGGTCACGGCGCCGGCGGGAGCGGATACCGGTGGGGCATGACCGTGTCTCCGTGCCCACCATGTGTGGAAGGCGGCGGTGGCGATCAGAGTGAGGGCGGAGGCGAACAGCAGGAACGCACCGTCGGGTCCATGCGCGATCATGTTCGCCACGGAGTCGGCGACCGCCACCGCGGTGAACAGAGCGGCCAGTTCGACGAGGTCCCGCCGCCAGTGGTGGGGGCGGCGGACACTCTTCGCAGACGTCACATTGGTCATGACCTCACTCTGACGGAATGGTGTTGCGTGATCACGAACGGTTTGTGACTGATGGGTTAAGGATGGATCTGTTCCCTTTTGGGCGATCTTCGGCCATATGTGGCGCGGAATGATCGCTTCCCTGACGCAATGCGGCCAGTAGCCGGGCCGCCTGGGCGACGACGCGCGACCCGCCCCCGCGACCGGCCGACTCGGCCAGTCCCGGTATCGTGCCGCGCGCGCCGCAGCGCTCCACGCACTCCGCGGCCACGGACAGCAGCTCCCCGAAACCGGAACGTGTGGCGCCGGAGGCCAGGAGACCGGGCAGCGCGGCGCCGAGCACCGACCAGACCGTCGCATACGCACCGGTCGCCGCGGCCGTGCGCGCGGCGTCGGCCAGTCGGTTGACCTTGACCGCCCCGGACATCACCAGCGTGGCCAGCTCCCGCCCGAGCAGCGGGCCGTCCAGATCGCCCCGGGCGGCCAGCACCAGCAGCGCGTCCACGGACGACAGCCGGTCCCGCGGATGCCGGGCGCCCAGCCCGTACGCCAGCGCCCGGTGCAGCCGGGGACCGGCGAGGCCGTCGCTCTCGGCGAGCGGGGGCAGCCACCAGGCGCCGCCCCGCTGGTCGGCCTCGGCGCAGGCCGCCACCATGGGCAGCAGCCAGCCGGCGAGTGTGTCCCGGTCCTCCGGCAGCACGGCCGGCCAGTTGTCGTTCCGCTCCCCGCCCCAGTGGTAACACCCCGCTCCGGCCGGGCGCTCCGGACTGGCCAGCCGGCGGAACGCGGGCGGGAACTCACTGCGGACGACCAGCCGTTCCATGGCCGCGGCCAGCCTCCGCGCCGTCCGCGATCCCGACGCCGGCCATCGGCGGAACGCCCCGTTCTGCCCGCCGGCGTCCCGCCCGCCCGTGCCCCGGCGCCCGCGCTCCTCGGTGACGCCGAGTGCGGGCAGGGCCGTCCTGTCGGCGGTGAGCCAGGCGGCCAGCCGCTCGGCCTCCGGGGTGCCGAGCGCCACCGCGGCGCGCAACGCCTCCGGATGACCGTCCCGCCGTACCCTCAGCAGCGCCTGCGCGAAGTCGACCGGAGCGGGGGTGGCACAGAGCCGTTGGTACTCGCTCAGCCGCTCGACCAGCACATCGGCGTCCAGCGCGCCCGTCTCCCGCGTCGGGGTGGCGAGCAGAAAGGGCAACGGTCTGGTGCGCACGAGAAAGGCCACCTCCCACAGCCGCGCCTCGACCACCCCGTCCAGCACCGTGTGCGCGCAGGACTGCCGTACCGCCGCCCGTGCCCCGGTGTCCCGCAGCGCCCTGAGGGAAACCCGCTCACAGAGCGAGGCGGCCACCACCTCCACGCCGTACGGACTCCGCGAGAACCACAGGTCCCGGTCGCGTGGCGACGCGTCGTCCAGCCACCAGCGGTGCGCGAGCGCGTCCCTCAACGCGCCGGCCACGGCCGCGCGGTCCCGGTAGGCGTGCCGCACCAGCCCGTCCAGCGTCCGCTCGAACACCGTCGCGTCCGGGCCGTCGCCCTGCGAGGCGACCAGCACCACCACCTCCTCGACCAGCTCGGCGAGGGTGGCCGGGGCCGGGGCGGACCGCGGTGAGCGCGGCACGACCGGCAGAATCTCCTCGTACGGGACGGGATCCGGCTCGCTCGGCAGGGCGCCGAAGACCTCGACGGCGCGCGCCCGGTGGACCGGGCTCAACGAAGCCGCCGCCGCTGCCAGCTCGGCGCGCCGCGCCGTGTCCACGGCGGCGAGATGGCGCGCCACCAGTTTCAGCGCACGCTCCTGGACGGCGGTGTCCTCATGCCCGAAGACCTCGGCGACCACGGGCAGCAGCTCATCCGCGGCGCCGCCGTCCGCCCGCAGAACCTTGCCCAGCAGCACCAGGTGGGCCCCGACCAGCTTCTTCTCCCGCCGGAACAGCACCGATCCCGACATGTCCGCGAGGCTCCGCGTGGGCAGATCACCGGAGAGCGCCAGCCGGCCGAGCACGTCCTGCGCGTACCCCGCCACGGCCGGCGGTCCGTCCGCGGCCATACCCATCCAGTCGGCGAGATGCTCGCGCTCCTCGTCCGCGGTGGGTGTGAGCCGGCGCAGCAGGTTCAGGAAGAAGCCCAGATCGCCGGGCGCGCCGCCGCGCAGCAGCCGCGCCACGGCGCAGTCCACGAGCAGACTCCGCTCCACCACCCCCTCCTCGGCCAGGACGGCGAGCACCGACGGCCAGTGCCGCGGATCCTCCGCATTGCCGTACCAGGCCAGGGGGGAGGGCAGTTCGGCCGTGTCGAACAGCAGGGGCACCATGATCCGCACCAGGGGATCGGCCCGCAGCACGGCCAGGAGCCCGCCGGACGACTGTGCGGCCTCGGCCCAGCCGTGCACGAAGCCGTCCGCGGTCGGTGCCGGACAGCCCGCCAGTCCCACCAGACCCGCGATCAGCTCGTAGTCGAGCCGGGACGTCGACGGCCGTCCCGCGAGCCGGTGCGCCACATCCCCCAGCCAGGCGGGATCCCGTCCCGAGAGCAGTTCGAGCAGCTCACGGTGGGGGAGCCGGCGCCCCGCGCGCAGATCACCGGCACCGATCCAGGCAGCCGCCGCTGCCGCCCCCGTATGGCAGCCGGCCCCCGCCAGCAGCAGCGCGTACCCCGCCTTCCCGCGCTCGCGCCACTGCCCCCAGGGCCAGCCGCGCATCTCCTGGCGCAGTGCCTTCAGCTCCGGCAGCGCCGCCTTGCGGTCCGCAGGGGAGAGCGGCTCGACCAGCCCGGGGACGTCCTGCGCCCGGCCGGCCCTCACCGCGTCGAGCAGCTCGCTCATCGGGCACCGCCGCTCGTCACGCCGCTCGTCACGCCGCTCGTCACGACGGCCTCGCGCCGCGCCATCCGGACGGCCAGCGCGTGGGCGCACGGGCCACGCCGGCCCCGGTATTCCGCCCACCACCGGCAGGTGCAGCTCAGCACACCGTCGGCCTCCCGCACCTGGTAACGCCGCTCGCCCGAGGCGACCGAGGCCAGTGCGCCGTCGAGCGCCACCGCCCCCGACGAGAGCAGGGCACGGGCCGAGACCAGCCGTGGATTGTGCCGCTCGGCGCGATCGGCGTCGTACGGCAGCTCGCGGTGGAAGTACGACGCGTCCGCGAGGTCATAGCCGACGCGCCCGGCCGTGCCGAGCCGGGTCAGCGCCGCCCGCACCCGCTCGACCGTCAGCCCCGCCTGTGCGGCCAGCTCCGCCGGATCGATCCGCGGCTCCCACGCCAGCAGTACGGACACCAGCTCGGCGTCCTCCGCCGCCTCCCCGGTGGCCAGCGCCTCCAGCACCCCGCCCTCGCCCGAGAATCCGCGCGCCGCACTCGGGGACAGGGTGAGCGTGAGCCGCATCCCCGGCAGCACCGCCTCCCAGGCACTCGCCGTCGGCGCGCCGCCGTCCGCCACCGGTCCGTACACCCGCAGCGCCGTCGCGTCCCGCAGCACACGCTGGAGGGCGGCCAGCCGCTCGGGCCCCGGCAGACAGACGGCTCCCGGCACCGGCCGCGTGGTCGGCCGCAGGGTCTTTCCCGCCGGTACGACCCACTGCGCCCCGCGCGAGGCCGTACCCGAACCCCGCGGCAGCGAACGCAGGAAACGGACGGCCTCCCCGGCGCTCAGCTCGGCCCGCAGATCGAACCCCGCGGAGACGACCTGCGCCTCGGCGAAGCCCCGGAGCCACCGGTCGGGCAGCGGAACCTTCTTCTCCACCACCGGCCCATCGACGGTGGTGACCGCCAACTCGTCCGGACCCACCCGCAGATGGAGCGGATCGTCACCGGCCATCCGGGACAGGGCCTCGCGCAGCGGGCTGTTCACATCCACATTGGTGGTGCCGTGCCCCGTCCGGGCGCCGTCGAGCCCGTCCGGCTCCACGTCCAGCCTCGCGTACACCCCGCAGCAGCCGGAGAACGACTCGAAGCGCAGCCGGTCGCCGTTCCCCGTCACCACCGGGTCCAGCGAACCGCCCACCATCCGCTGGTAGTAGCGCGCGCCCGCGACATCCGCGACCGCCAGCAGCCCCCGGGCGGCGGCCCTGGGCGAGGCCAGAAAGCCCGAGAAGAACCGGGGGTGCGCCTCGGCGCCCGTGGGGGTCAGCCCGCCCGAGGTCTCCAGGCCGAGCAGCCGCCCGCCGGGGGAACTCTCCAGGGCGGACGGACGGGAGTAGGCCATCGCCTGCGTGGATCGCGTCATGGAAAGGACGGTAGATCCCGGCACTGACAATCGGCCTCTGACGAGGGAGCGCAGGCCCCGCACCCGCGCAGGGGACACCGCACGGCACGGGCGGGGCGAGGACGGGGCGAGGACGGGGCGCGGCTTGGATACGGCCTGGGTACGGCCTGGGTACGGCCTGGATACGGCCGGGTGGCCGGAGTACGGGCGGGTCGCCGATGCCGGCCGCCCGCGCCCCGGCCCCCGTCGGCTACTGCCCGACCCGGCCCGGCTGGAGCACTTTGGTGAAGAGCACCGCGCCGCCCTCGGCCCGCAGACGGACCGTCAGCTCGCCGCTGCCGCCGTCGATGTCCACCTCACCGAAGAGCTGCGGCGCCTCCATCGGCGAGACGTTCGCCCGCTCCGGCGCCTTCACATACACCCGGTCGGGACCGAAGGTGGCGTCGAGGGCGCTGGCCTGGAACTGGCCCGCGGCGAGCGGCCCCGACACGAACTCCCAGAAGGGCGCGAAGTCCTTGAACGCGGCCCGCTCCGGCTCGTAGTGCTGTGCCGAGGTGTGGTGGACGTCCGCCGTCAGCCACACCGTGCCGGTGATGCGCCGGTGCTTGATGTACCGCAGGAGTTCGGCGATCTGGAGTTCCCGGCCGAGCGGGGCACCCGGGTCACCCTGGGCGATCGCCTCGAAGCCGGCCGTACCGTCCGGCACGACCAGCCCGATCGGCATGTCGGCGGCGATGACCTTCCACACCGCGCGGGACCGCGCCAGTTCGCGCTTGAGCCAGTGGAGCTGCTCGGCACCCAGGATGCCGGTCGTGTCGTCGGACTGCCGGCCGGGCGAGTTGGCGTTGCGGTACGTCCGCATGTCGAGGACGAACACATCGAGCAGCGGTCCGTGGCGCACGACCCGGTGGACACGCCGGTCCGCCCCGCGCGCTCCCGTGGCGGAGATGGGGAAGTACTCGTGGAACGCCTGGGTGGACCGCGCGGCGAGCACGTCCACGCTCTTCTCGGTGTACCGCGCGTCGTCGAGGATCTGCCCGGGGTACCAGTTGTTGCGCACCTCGTGGTCGTCCCACTGGACGATGGACGGCACCTGCGCGTTGAACGCGCGGACGTTCGTGTCGAGCAGGTTGTAGCGGAAGTTGCCCCGGTACTCGTCGAGGGTCTCCGCCACCTTGGACTTCTCCTGGGTGACGAGATTGCGGTAGACGCGCCCGTCGGGCAGCGTCACGCTCGGCTCGATCACACCGTCCGCGTAGATCGTGTCGCCGCTGCACAGGAAGAAGTCCGGGTTTAGCCGGCGCATCTCGTCGTACACCCGGAAACCGCCGATGTCCGGGTTGATGCCCCAGCCCTGGCCCGCGATGTCGCCCGACCACAGGAACCGCACGCCCTGGCGGCGGGTCGCGGGCGCGGTACGGAACGTGCCGTACACCGGCTCGCCGGTACGGCGGGGGTCGTGCGGATCCGCGAGCGTCACCCGGTAGTGCACCTGCTCACCGGCGGGCAGCCCGCCGAGCGGGACCGTTCCGGTGAAGTCACTGCCGGGGCCGAGCAGGGGTCCGTGCCAGGTACGGGCGCGGCGGAACGATTCGGTGGCCGAGGTCTCCACGGTCATCCGGGCGGGCCGGTCGGACCGTACCCACACCAGCCCGGTGGAGGTGGTGATGTCGCCGGTCTGTACGCCCCAGGCGGCACGCGGCCGTCCTGACCGGGCCTGGGCCGGGGCGGCCGCCACGAGCGCGGCACCGGGCAGGGCCAGCGCGGCGGAGGCCGCGAGCGAGCCGCGCAGCACACTGCGGCGGGCGGGAGTGTCCGCGCCGCCGGCCGGGCCGGGAGCGCCGGCGGCCGGGGACGCGGAGGTGGTGTTCCTGGGGCTGTTCGCCATCGATGAGTCTCCTGGGCAGGTGGAGGCCGGGGGTGTCGAGCCATACCTAGTCCCCGCCATACCTAGTCCCCGGTGGCGGCCACCGCGCGAACCCCGTGTGAACAACCGGCCGTTCGCACCGGCACCGGCACCGTCACCGGCCCCGCCACCGGCCTCGGCACCCGCCGGGGCAGGGGCGCGGCGGTGCCATGCGCGCGTCACCTGGACAGCCGACAGGCCGTGGGCTGGGATGGGACGGTGGCGACCGACACGGCGAGCACCGACGAGTTCGAAACGCACCGGAGCGTACTGACCGGAGTGGCCTACCGCATGCTGGGCCGGTTCGCCGACGCCGAGGACGTGGTGCAGGAGGCATGGCTGCGCTGGAGTGCGCGGGAGCGTGAGGACGTGCGCGAGCCGCGCGCGTATCTCGTACGGATCACCACCCGTCTCGCCATCGACCGGCTGCGCCAGGTCCAGGCGCGGCGCGAGTCCTACGTCGGGCCCTGGCTGCCGGAGCCGGTCGTCACCGACTACGGTCCCGTCGCGCCCGACGCGGCCGAACGCGCCGTGCTGGCCGACTCGGTCTCCGTCGCCCTCCTGGTCGTCCTGGAGTCCCTCTCGCCGCTGGAGCGGGCGGTGTTCGTCCTGCGGGAGGCCTTCGGCCTCCCGTTCGGCGAGATCGCCGCCGTGCTGGACAGGAGCGAGGCGGCGGTCCGTCAGCTCGCGGGCCGGGCCCGCCGCCATGTCGAGGAGCGCAGACCGCGTTACGACGTCGACCCCGCCGAACGCCGTGATCTGACCGAGCGGTTCCTCGCGGCGGCGGCCGGCGGCGATCTGGACGCACTCATCGGTCTGCTGGCACCGGACGCCCGGCTCGTCGGGGACGGCGGCGGCAAGGCCAAGGCGCCGCTGCGGGTTCTCGAAGGCGCGGACAAGGTGGCCCGGTTCCTCGCCGCCGTCGCCGGAGACGGGGCCCACTTCGAACGCCGGCTCACGGAGGTCAACGGGGCCGTGGCGCTGCTCGTCCTCAGCGAGGGACGGCCGGAACTCGTCCTTCAACTGGAGATCGCCGACGGCAAGGTGGCCTGCGTCCACATCATGCGGAATCCGGACAAGCTCAGCGGACTGGTGACCGGGCGGTCCGCCCGGTAGGTCCTGCTCGCCGGTCCACGCGTTACCGAGCCCCGTGCCCTTTTCCGGACGCGGGGCTCCATGCCGTACACGCCTCACCGGCGTACGAACGTAGTGTGAACACCCTGAGTCCGGGAGTGACTTCTCTCGGTGACCGAAGCAGGATTGGTCTTGACCAACGGGAGAGGCGGTCCTATCGTCGCTAGTTAGTGCAGGAACCTTTAATAAACAAGGGCACGGAAAACGGAAAACCGTCGGTGAACGGCGATCGCGGAGGATCAGGGTGGGGACCACGCAGCTTGAAACAGTGCCGGAGCCGAAGTACTGGCACCTCAAGACCGTGCTCGGCGAAGCACTCGACTCCGACTTCGCGGTGGGTGAGATCCTGCCCAACGAGCGTGAACTGGCCGCCCGTTTCGGGGTCGCGCGCGCCACGCTGAGGCAGGCGCTCGAACAGCTCGAACTGGAAGGGCGTCTCCAGCGCCGCCGCGGTGTCGGCACGACCGTCGCGCCGCCACGGGTGGGTGTGGACGTCTCGACGGCCCAGCACGAATGGCCGGGCGCCGCGCAGGACGCCTGGCAGCCGATCGACTGCGCCCTGGCGCCCGTCGGCGCCGGCGTGGCCCGGCTGCTGGAGACGGAGGCCGGCGAAGAGGTCCACACGGTACGCAGGATCCGGATCACGCACGGCCAGTCCGTCGCCACCGAACTGCTCTACGTACCGTCCTCGTCCGTGCCCGAGCTGTCGGCGATCGACGCGCCGTCCGGCCCCGCCCGCGCCCGCAGCGTGCTGCGCGAGCTCCAGCGGCTCTGCCTCGACGGCCAGGACCGCGCGGTGGAGCTGGGCTCCGCGCGCGCGGACGACGCCAAGGCGCTGGACCGGCTGCCGGGCGCTCCCGTGCTCGTGGTCACCACGCGCTATGTGGTGGACGGGCGTACGGCCGCGGTCTCGGTGGCGACGTACCGCGCGGACACCTGCCGGCTGACCTTCGGAGCCTCCGGCGACCTGGAGATCAGCGATCACCCGGGCGACCACCCGCAGGAGCGCAGGGCGTCCTGACGGCAGGGCGCTCACAGCGCGGGGCGCCCTGAAGCGGGGCGGCCAGGGGGCCTACCGGTACAAGGCGATCAGGCGGTACGAGGCGGTCAGGAGCGGGCCGTGCGCGGCCCGTTCGCCGAAGCCGGTCGTCCATGGGGGAGTTCAGAACCGGGCGTGACCGAACGACCCGTCAGGGGACGTGCGGCGCACGCCCCTTTCCCATGCCCTCGTGCCGACACGCCCGCGCCGCCGGGGCCGCATGCCCGTAACCACCTGACCACCTGACCACCGTGGCCGCGTGCCCGCGCCCACCGGGGGCCGCCTGTCCGGCCTCCCGTGCCGAGCGAGCCGTTCCGTACGGCCCTCACCGCTCCCGGCGGGCCGTCACCGTGCCCTCCACCGCGAAGAGCTGCTCCTCGACATGGTCGAGGGCCAGCCGCAGCGCGCCCGTCGCCACCGCCGCCTCACCGAGCATCGAGAGCGTCACCCGCGGCGGGCGCAGACAGTAGCGGGAGAGTTCACCGCGCAGCGGGTCGAGTACGCCGTCGAGCCCCGCCGCCCAGCCGCCGATCACGACCAGTTCCGGGTCCAGCGCCAGCACCAGCGCCGCCACATCGTGCACCAGCCGCTGGAGGAACCGCTCGACGGCCTCCTGGGCCCGTACGTCGCCCTCCTTGGCGTGGGCGAAGACCTTCGCCACCGCCTGCTCGTCCAGCGGATGGAGCGGCTCGTCCGTCGTCGACAGGAGCTTCTCCGGAGTCACATCGCGGCCGAGCAGATGCAGCGCACCGATCTCGCCCGCCGCCCCGCCGAAGCCCCGGTGCAGCCGCCCGCCGATCATGGCTCCCGCCCCGGGACTGAGTCCGGCCAGAACGAAGACGATGTCTCCGGAGTCGGTGGCGGCGCCCTTCCACTGTTCGGCGACCGCCGCCGCGTTCGCGTCGTTCTCCACGAGCACCGGACATCGGAACGAGCGGCGCAGCCGCTCGCCGAGCGCCAGCCCCGTCCACTGGGGGAGCGCGGTGCCCAGCCGTACGGTCCCGTCGGTCTCCACGATGCCGGGGCTGCCGACACCGACCGCCCGCAGGGAGCTGCGCGGTACGCCGGTGCGCCGCAGGACGTCGGCGACGACCAGCCGTACCCGCTCCAGCCGTTCGTCCGCGTCGGCCTTCTCCGAGACCTCACGCGCGCCGGCGCCGATGATCCGTCCGTCCAGTCCGGAGAGCAGCGCGGCGATCCGGTGCGCTCCGATCTCGATCCCCAGCAGATGGCCGGCCTCGGCGCGGAACCTGAACCGCCGTGCGGGACGGCCCTGTTTACGGGTCTCGCCCTCCTCCGGGGCGGACTCCACGACCAGGCCCGTGTCGATGAGTCCTTCCACCACGCCCTCGACGGTCGGCCGGGAGAGATCCGTGATCCGGGTCAGATCGGTGAGGGTGAGCGGACCGGCGCCCCGCAGGGCGTGCAGCACCACGGCCGAGTTGATCCGCCGCAGGAGGGAAGGGTCTCCGCCGGTCAGCCGCCCCACGGTATGTCCTCCCAGCTCGTGCGTGTTTGGCGGATGCTACTCGGTGGTCGGCGGTGCGGCGAGTCGCTTGCGCCCAGGGCTGACGAGGGTCTTTCGTCTGGATCCGGCTGGATGAGGGAACGGGGTCCGGCGCCGTGGATCGCGAGGCGGAGGAGGGAGCCCACGCGGAGCGTCGGCTCCCTCCTCCGCCGGCAACGCGGCGAGACGCGGTGCCGGGGCACGCGAGCCCGGCACGATCCAAACGAGAGGCCCTAGGGTGGGACGCGTTGGCGAGGGAACGGGCCGAGGAGCCGAGATGGCGCAGGACGAAGAGGTTGTGATCAGCCCCTCCGGGTGGGTCGCGGAGCAGGCGAAGACGTACGAGGAGTCCAACGGCGCCCGCGGTGCCGTGTTGCAGGGAGCGCCGTGCCTCCTGCTGGACTACCGCGGCCGGCGCACCGGACAGTGGCGTCGCACCGTACTGATCTACGGGCGGGACGGCGACGACTATCTGATCGTGGCCTCCAAGGGCGGCGCCGACGACCACCCCCTGTGGTTCCTCAATCTGGAGGCGAACCCGGACGTACGGCTGCGGGTGGGCGCCGAGCGCTTCGCCGCGCGGGCGCGGACCCTGTCACCGGAGGAGAAGGCCCGGGTGTGGCCGGGGCTGGTGGAGCTGTTCCCGCCCTACGAGGGATACCAGAAGAAGACGGACAGGGACATCCCGGTCGTACGGCTGACGCGGGTGGCGGACTGAGCGACGCGTTCCCGCCGGGAAGGGGACGGACCGTCTGACGGGCAGCCAATTGTCAGTGGCCGGGGGTTTACTGGGGTCATGTCCACCGCACAGCGTCTCGCCGTCATCGAGCTGCTGCGTGCCCGCCCCTTCCCGGCGGAGCCCGGCCCGTCCGAGGTGGGCGCGAGCGGGCCGGGCTATCACCTCGCGGAGCTGGCCCGGAGCGAGGGCTTCTGGGACGACGACGGCACGCGCCGCGTCGAGGACGCCGATCAGTACGGAGCGGAGCACACCGCGCTCACGGAGCTTCTCACCGGCCGGTACGGCGAGCCGCACCGCCTCAGCCTGTGGAGTCTTCAGGTGCGCGCCGGCGAGGGCGAGGAGATACCGCAGCCGTGGCGTGAGCTGAGCGACGGCCTCCGGTTTCTCCATCTGTGGCGGACCGGGGGCCGCTGGATAGCGCTGGGTCTGACGGAGGACGAGGGGGAGCAGCCGTTCCGGCTGATCGCCGCGGTGACGGAGACGGACCCGCCATGACGCGTGCCCGTGGTCACCAGTCGCTGACCGAGCCGTCCTGGCGGCGGGCGATGGGCAGATAGGCGGGCTCGTACGGGAAGCGGGCGGCCAGCGCCTCGTCGACCTCGATCCCGAGACCGGGCTCGTCCCCCGGGTGGAGATATCCGTCCTCGTAACTCCACGCGTGCCGGAACACCTCGTGGACGACGGGCTCGTACCCCATGTACTCCTGGATGGCGAAGTTCGGGGTCGACAGACCGACATGGAGCGACGCGGCCATCGCCACCGGGGAGATGTCCGAGGGGCCGTGCGGCCCGAGCCGCACCTGCCAGATCTCGGCCAGGGCCGCGATCCGCCGGAGATGGCTGATCCCGCCCGCGTGGGTCACACACGTCCGCACGAAGTCGATGAGCTGCTCGGTGATCAGCGTCTGGCACTCCCAGACGGTGTTGAACACCTCGCCGATCGCCAGCGGAACGGTGGTGTGCCGCCGGACATGGCGCAGCACCTCCTGGTTCTCCGCCGGGGTGACGTCCTCCAGCCAGAAGAGGTTCACCGCCTCCAGCGCCCTGCCGAGCCGGGCGGCCTCGCCGGGGGTGAGCCGGTGGTGCACGTCGTGCAGCAGCTTCAGCTCGGGCCCCACATGCGCGCGGGCCGCCGCGAGCATCTCCGGGGCGTGCCGGAGATAGGCGTCGGTGTCCCAGATCTCCACGTCGGGAGCCGCGCCACGCCCGGCCGGGCCCTGTCCGGCCCGCGCGTGATCGGGGCCGGCGCCGGAGCCGGGACCTGGGCCGCTCTCGCTCACGCCGTACACCGTGCCCAGACCGGGCACACCGCTCTGCGCCCGCACCGCCAGGAAACCGCGTGCACGCTGTGCGTCGATGGCGTCGAGCAGCCGCGGTACGTCCCGGCCGCTCGCGTGCGTGTAGGTGAGGATCCGGTCGCGGACCGCGCCGCCGAGGAGCTGGTAGACGGGCTGTCCGGTGGCCTTGCCCTTGATGTCCCACAGGGCGAGGTCCACCGCGCCGACGGAGGTCATGGTCACGGGGCCGCGCCGCCAGTACGCCCCCCGGTAGAGGTACTGCCAGGTGTCCTCGATCCTCGCCGGGTCGCGCCCCACGAGCAGCGGCGCGACATGGTCCCGGAGGTACGAGGCGACGGCGAGTTCCCGGCCGTTGAGGGTGGCGTCGCCCCAGCCGACCAGCCCCTCGGCCGTGGTGATCTTCAGGGTGACGAAGTTACGGCCGGGACTGGTGATGACCACATCCACGGCGACGATCGTGTCGGTCGCGCTCACGTGCGGTGTCCAGACTCTCGAAGGGATGCCCAGCGATACGTGGCCCAGCGATACGTGGCCGAGCGACACGTGGCCGAGCCATACGTAGCCCAGCGACACGTAGCCGAGCCATATGTGGCCCAGCGATACGTGCCGGGGGCTACAGGATCGATCCCGGCCGGTACGCGGCCGCCTCCGGGTGCTGCTTGGCGATCTCCTCGATCCGGGACACCACCGTCGCGATCTGGTCCTCCGCCGCGCCCGTGAAGGACAGCTTGTCCGCCATCAGCGCGTCCAGGTCCGCGCGGCCGAGCGGGATCCGCTCGTCCTCCGCCAGCCGGTCGAGCAGCTCGTTGCGCTCCGCGCCCCGCTCGCGCATGGCCAGCGCCGACGCCACCGCGTGCTCCTTGATGACCTCGTGCGCGGCCTCGCGCCCCACCCCGGCCCGCACCGCGGCCATCAGGACCTTCGTCGTGGCGAGGAACGGCAGATAGCGGTCCAGTTCACGTGCCACGACCGCGGGGAACGCGCCGAACTCGTCCAGGACCGTCAGGAACGTCTCCAGCAGCCCGTCGAAGGCGAAGAACGCGTCGGGCAGGGCCACCCGGCGGACCACCGAGCAGGAGACATCGCCCTCGTTCCACTGGTCGCCCGCCAGCTCACCGGTCATCGAGGCGTAGCCGCGCAGGATCACCATCAGCCCGTTGACCCGCTCGCAGGAGCGCGTGTTCATCTTGTGCGGCATCGCGGACGAGCCGACCTGGCCGGGCTTGAAGCCCTCGGTGACCAGCTCGTGCCCGGCCATCAGCCGGATCGTCCGCGCGACCGAGGACGGCGCGGCGGCGAGCTGCACCAGCGCGGTCACCACGTCGTAGTCGAGCGAGCGCGGATACACCTGGCCGACCGAGGTGAAGGCCCGCGCGAAGCCGAGATGCCCGGCGATCCGCCGCTCCAGCTCCGCCAGCTTCGCCGAGTCGCCGCCGAGCAGGTCGAGCATGTCCTGCGCCGTGCCGACCGGCCCCTTGATCCCGCGCAGCGGATAGCGGCCGAGCAGGTCCTCCAGCCGTCCGTACGCCACGAGCAGCTCGTCGGCGGCCGTCGCGAAGCGCTTGCCGAGGGTGGTGGCCTGCGCGGCGACATTGTGCGAGCGGCCCGCCATGACCAGCTCGCCGTACTCGCCAGCCAGCTTGCCGAGCCGGGCCAGTACGGCGACCGTACGGTCCCGCATCAGCTCCAGCGAGAGCCGGATCTGGAGCTGCTCGACGTTCTCGGTCAGATCGCGGGAGGTCATGCCCTTGTGCACCTGCTCATGCCCGGCGAGCGCGTTGAACTCCTCGATCCGCGCCTTCACATCGTGCCGGGTGACCTTCTCGCGCTCGGCGATCGATGCCAGGTCGACCTGGTCGATCACCCGTTCGTAGTCGGCGAGGGCCGCGTCGGGCACCTCGATCCCGAGGTCCTTCTGCGCCCGGAGCACCGCCAGCCAGAGCTGACGCTCCAGCCGCACCTTCTGCTCGGGGGACCACAGCACGGCCAGCTCCGCCGAGGCGTAGCGGCCGGCAAGGACATTGGGGATGCGAGGCTTCGCAGACACGGCAGTCACGTGAGCTGATTCTACTGGCGGTTCGCGCAGGTCGGCGCCGCCGTCGGGTTTGTGGGTTGCTACGAGAGCCGCGACGGCTCGCCGTCCGGGCCGGGCGTCTCGTACGGGAGCGACACCGCCCCCTCGCGCGGACGCGGTACCGGCGCCCCGGGCAGGGGCGGTAGCGGCGCCTCGGGCGGTAGCGGTAGCGGCACCGGCGCCCCGGGCGGTAGCGGTAGCGGCATCCGGTGCGGGAGCGGTACCTCCACCTCGTACGGGAGCAGCTCCGGGCGCTTGGCGGGCCTGCCGTCACCGGTGGAGCGGCCGGTCACCCGGCGTACGATCCACGGCCCGAGATGCTGCCGAGCGAAGCGCGCGTCACCGACCCGCCGGGTCAGCCACCGCAGGGGCACGGCCGCCGGCAGCTCCGTGCGCCAGTCGTCCTCCGCCGGCAGGCCCAGGGCCTGCCAGACCGCCTCGGCGACCCTGCGGTGCCCCTCGCCGGTGAGATGCAGCCGGTCCAGGTCCCACAGCCGCTGGTCACCGAGGACCGGCGCCCCGTACAGATCGACGACCAGCGCGCCGTGCCGTGCCGCCAGCTCGTCGACATGGGCGAACAGTTCCTCCATGCGCGGCCGGAAACGCTGCATCACCGGCCCGTCGCGGCCGGGGCTGCGCATCAGGACGAGCTGTCCGCACGAGGGCGCCAGCCGTTCCACGGCCTCGGTGAGCAGTCCGCGGACCCGCCCCATGTCGCACGAGGGCCGCAGGGTGTCGTTGAGCCCGCCGACCAGCGTCACCACGTCGGGCCTCATCGCGGCGGCGAGGTCCACCTGCTCGTCGAGGATCTGGCCGATGAGCTTGCCGCGTACGGCGAGATTCGCGTACCGGAAGCCCGGCGAGCGTGCGGCGAGCCGTCCGGCGAGCAGATCCGCCCAGCCGCGGTACGAGCCGTCGGGGAGGAGGTCGGACATGCCCTCGGTGAAGGAGTCACCGACCGCGACAAAACTGGTGTAGTTGGCATTCATCTCCATGGCGGAGCGATCGTACCGCGCGGTACGTACGGCTTTCCCGCGGCCTCCGGTGCCCCGGCCCACACCGGCCCCGGGTCCCTGTGGGTTCCCGGCTCACGCGTGCCTGCCCACCAGTTGGCGCAGTACGTCCTCCATCGTCACCAGGCCCGCCAGCCTGCCGTCCGCGTCCAGGACGGCGGCGAGATGGGTCCGGCTGCGGCGCATCGCGGTCAGTACGTCGTCCATCGGTGTCTCCGCCCGCACCCGGGCGATCGGGCGCATCGCGGAGACCGGGAACGGCTCGTGGCGCGGCCCCGCGTCCAGGGCGTCCTTCACATGCAGATAGCCGAGGATGCGCCGGGTGCTGTCCACCACGGGGAAGCGCGAGAAACCCGACCGCGCCGAGAGGCTCTCCAGTTCCTCCGGGGTGACACCGAGCCGTACGGACACCACCCGCTCCAGCGGCAGCACCACATCCCTCACCGGCCGCCGCCCCAGCTCCAGCGCGTCGTGCAGCCGCTCGGTGGCGCGGTCGTCGAGCAGCCCCGCGTCGCCCGCGTCCGTCACCAGACGGGACAGCTCGTCGTCGGAGTAGGTGGCGGACACCTCGTCCCTGGTCTCCACCCGGAGCAGGCTGAGCAGACCGTTGGCGAAGGCGTTGACGGTGAAGATCACCGGGCGCAGCGCCCGTGCCAGCGCCACCAGCGGGGGGCCGAGCAGCAGCGCGGCCCGCGCCGGTCCCGCGAGGGCGACGTTCTTCGGCACCATCTCGCCCAGCAGCATGTGCAGATAGGTCGCCACGACGAGCGCGATCACGAACGAGACCGGATGCACCAGACCGTTCGGCATCCCCACCGCGACGAAGAGGGGCTCCAGCAGATGCGCGATGGCGGGCTCGGCGACGATACCCAGCACCAGCGTGCAGAGCGTGATGCCGAGCTGCGCCGCCGCCAGCAGCGCCGAGACGTGCTCCAGTCCCCAGACGACGCGCAGTGCCCGGCGGTTGCCCGCCTCGGCCTCCGGTTCGATCTGACTGCGCCGTACGGAGACCAGCGCGAACTCGGACGCGACGAAGAACGCGTTGACGACCAGGGTCAGCAGACCGACGAAGAGCTGGATCGCGATGGTCATACGGTCTCCTCGTTCTCCTCGGCCACCCTGACGGGGGCGTGGAGCAGCAGCCGCGCCGCGCGCCGGCCCGTGGCGTCCACGACCTCCAGCAGCCAGCCGTCCAGCACCACCCGGTCGCCCTCGGCCGGGATACGGCCCAGCTCGGTGGCGACCAGCCCGGCCAGCGTCTCGTACGGTCCCTCGGGCATCCGCAGCCCGACGGCACGCAACTGGTCGGCGCGCGCGGCGCCGTCCGCCGACCAGAGCGCCCTGCCCTCCGCGTCGTGACCCAGCGGGACCAGATCGGGGGTCTCCTGCGGGTCGTGCTCGTCGCGTACCTCGCCGACGACCTCCTCCACGATGTCCTCCAGTGTCACGACCCCCGCCGTTCCGCCGTACTCGTCGATGACCACGGCCATGGTGGCGCCGCCGGACAGCCGGTCCAGCAGCCGGTCCACCGTCAGCGTCTCCGGCACGAGCAGCGGTTCGCGTATCAGCTCGGACACCGGGCGCCGGGTCCGGCTCGCCGCCGGGACCGCCAGGACGTCCTTGATGTGCGCGATCCCGACGACGGTGTCCAGACTGTCGCGGTAGACGGGGAAGCGCGACAGACCACTGGCACGGGTGGCGTTGGCGACATCCTCCGCCGTGGCCCGTTCGTCGAGGGCCATCACCCGTACCCGGGGGGTCATCACGTTCTCCGCGGTCAGCGAGGACAGGCTCAGGGTCCTGACGAACAGCTCCGCGGTGTCCTCCTCCAGCGCCCCCTCCTTCGCCGAGTGCCGGGCCAGCGCGACCAGTTCCTGGGGACTGCGCGTCGAGGCCAGCTCCTCCGTGGGTTCCAGCCCGAACTTGCGTACGATCCGGTTCGCCGTGTTGTTGAGATGGCGGATGAAGGGCCGGAAGGCCGAGGAGAAGTACCGCTGCGGGGTGCCGACCACCTTGGCGACGGCCAGCGGTGACGAGATCGCCCAGTTCTTCGGCACCAGCTCGCCGACGACCATCAGGAAGACCGTCGACAGGGCCGTACCGATCACCAGCGCCACCGAGGAGGCCACGGAGGGCGACAGTCCCACCGCCTCCACCGGACCGCGGATCAGCTTGGCGATCGACGGCTCGGCGAGCATGCCGACGACGAGATTGGTCACGGTGATGCCGAGCTGGGCTCCGGAGAGCTGGAAGGTGAGACTCCGTACGGCTTTCAGCGCCCCGGCCGCGCCGCGCTCGCCGCGCTCGGCGGCCCGCTCCAGCTCACCGCGTTCGACGGTGGTCAGGGAGAACTCCGCCGCGACGAAGGCCCCGCAGGCGAGCGACAGCAGGATCGCCACCAGGAGCAGCAGCACTTCGGTCATCGGTTCACCTCCGTCTCATATTCCGTCAGGGGCAGAAGGACCGCGCGGTGTCGTCCTCCGGGGGACCCCGCCCGGTGGTGTCCGGGAGGGGTCGGACCGCCGGTGGCTTCACCAGCGGATCCACCGCTCCTGAGGTGCGTACCCCGCCGGGCGCCAGGCATGGTGGGCGAGTTCGCCGCGGTCCGGCACCACCGCGTCGCCGGGGACGGCGCGCCGGGACGGCGTGCTGGGACGACGGGGCCACCGCGCGCAGGTCCTGGGCGGCCGCCGCGCGGTCCGTGGCGACGGCGACGAACGGGAGCAGCGGATTCAGCTCCGCCGGGTCAGCCCGTCCCGCCGCGCAACCGCGGTACGCGGCCACCTGCCGTACGCGGCCACCTGCCGTACACGGGCCCGCCGCACGGGTCGCGCGGCTCCGGTCGGGGGCCGGAGGACGGGGCCCGGTCGGGGGCCGGTCCCCGGCCTCGGCCTCAGGCCGTGAACCCGGCCCCGAAGCGCGCCGCGTCCCAGCGGCCGTCCAGCCGGGGTGCCAGCCACTGCGGCGCCCGCGCCCGGAACTCCACGGGATCCAGCGCACCCGCGCCCTCCGGCAGCGCGCCCAGCAGCGGGGCCTCCGCCACGTCCGGCAGATCCGCGAGATTGCAGCGCTCCGCGAGGCCGGGCGCGGCCGGCCAGCTCCCGATCACCACCCCCGCGAGCGTCAGCGACCGCGTCCGCAGCGCCTCGGCGGTGAGCCCGGTCATATTGAGGGTGCCGAGCCCGGCGGGTGCCACCACCAGCACCGGAGCCTCCAGCAGCCGGGCCGCGTCCGCGAGCGTCCCGCCCTTCCCGTCGAACCGTACGAGCAGTCCGCCCGCCCCCTCGACCAGCACCAGATCGTGCTCGGCGGTCAGCTTCCCGGCCGCCTCGGCCACCTCCTCGGGGCGTACCGGCACCGCTCCGGCCCGGCGCGCCGCCGTCGCCGGGGCCAGCGGCTCGGGGAACCGGGCCAGCTCCGCCGCCGTCAGCGGACCCGCCAGCCGGACGACCTCCGCCGCGTCGCCCCGGTCGGCCGGGCCGACCCCGGTCTGCGCGGGCTTGAGGACCGCGACGGTCCGCCCGCGCGCCAGGGCCGCCGCCGCGACCGCCGCCGTGACGACGGTCTTGCCGATCTCGGTCCCGGTCCCCGTCACGATCAGCACGGGCATGGCTCAGCCCTCCCGCGCCGCCGCGGTCACCGCGCGGCAGATCCGGGCGACATCGTCGTCGCCGGTCACATAGGGCGGCATGGTGTAGACGAGATCCCGGAACGGCCGCAGCCAGACCCCCTCGCGCACCGCCGCCCGGGTCGCCGCCGCCATGTCCACCTCGTGGTCGAGCTGGACGACCCCGATCGCGCCCAGCACCCGTACCTCCGCGACGCCCGGCAGGGAGGCGGCCTCCGCCAGCCCGTCCCGCAGGCCCGTCCCGATCCGCTTGACCTCGCCCTCCCAGTCCTGTCCGAGCAGCAGCTCGATCGAGGCGCGGGCGACGGCCGAGGCCAGCGGATTGCCCATGAAGGTCGGTCCATGGGCCAGTACGGGGACCTCTCCGCGCGAGATGCCGTCGGCCACCCGCGAGGTGCACAGCGTCGCCGCCATGGAGAGATAGCCCCCGGTCAGCGCCTTGCCCAGACACATCACATCGGGGGAGACACCGGCCTGTTCGGCGGCGAAGAGCGTGCCCGTACGCCCGAATCCGGTCGCGATCTCGTCGAAGACGAGCAGGACGCCGTGTGTGTCGCACGCTTCCCGGAGCACCCGCAGATACTCGGGGGAGTGGAAGCGCATCCCGCCCGCTCCCTGTACCACCGGCTCGACGATGACCGCCGCCAGTTCCTTCGCGTGCCGGGCGATCAGTGTGCGCAGGCTCTCCGCGTATGTCTCCTCGTACGCGGCCGGCGGCGCCCCGGCGAAGATCTGCCGCGGCAGCACCCCCGACCACAGCTCGTGCATACCGCCGTCGGGGTCGCACACCGACATCGGTGTCCAGGTGTCCCCGTGGTAGCCGCCCCGCCAGGTGAGCAGCCGCCGCTTCTCCGGACGTCCCAGCGAGCGCCAGTACTGGAGGCACATCTTCGCGGCGACCTCGACCGCCACCGAGCCCGAGTCGGAGAGGAAGACATGGCGCAGCGGCTCGGGTGTGATCTCCACCAGCAGCGAGGCCAGCCGTACGGCGGGCTCGTGGGTGAGCCCGCCGAACATCACATGGCTCATCCGGTCGAGCTGACCACGCGCCGCCGCGTTCAGCTCCGGGTGGTTGTAGCCATGGACCGCCGACCACCAGGACGCCATGCCGTCGATCAACTCGCTCTGCCCCTCGACGGGTTGGGCGAGCCGGAGCCGGACCCCGGACGCGGACTCCACGACCAGCGGCTCCACACGGCCCGGCATCGGGCCGTACGGGTGCCAGACATGGGCCCGGTCCAGGGCCAGCAGGTCGGCCGGGGACAGCTCAGGCATTGGGCGCCAGATCCGTACCGGCGCCCCGACGGCGTACGGCGACCAGATCCGTACGCGCCGCGGGATCGCCCGCCGCGGGCGGGGCCTGCCCGGCGGCCGCCGCGGCCGTACGCTCCGGCACCGCCGTGCCGCAAGCGCCCGCCTCGGACTCGCCGCCGCACGGCCCGCAGCCGCCCGCCCGGTGCTCGGGAAGCGTCGTGGTGTCCGCGCCCTCCACCTCGAAGCCCGCGTCCGCGATCATCTCCAGGTCGGCCTTGCCCTCCTGGCCCTCACTGGTGAGGTAGTCACCGAGGAAGATCGAGTTGACGAGATGGAGCGCGAGCGGCTGCATCGAGCGCAGATGCACCTCACGCCCGCCCGCGAGCCTGACCTCCACGTCCGGGCAGACGAACCGGGTCATCGCCAGAATGCGCAGACAGCGCTGCGGGGTGAGGTTCCACTCCTTCGCCAGCGGGGTGCCCTCGAACGGGATCAGGAAGTTGACCGGGACCGAGTCCGGGTCGAGCGCGCGCAGCGAGAAGACCACATCCACCAGGTCCGCGTCGCTCTCCCCCATACCGGCGATCAGACCGGAACAGGCGGACAGCCCGGCGGCCTGCGCCTGCCGCACGGTGTCGACCCGGTCGGCGTAGGTGTGGGTGGTGGTGATGTCCCCGTACGTGCTCTCGGACGTGTTGAGGTTGTGGTTGTACGCGTCGGCGCCCGCCGCGCGCAGCCGCTCCGCCTGCCCGTTCGAGAGCAGCCCGAGACAGGCGCACACCTCGACGCCCTCGTTCTGCTCCTTGATCGCCTCGATCGTGCGGGACACCCGGTCGACATCACGGTCCGTCGGTCCGCGTCCGCTCGCCACCAGACAGACGCGCTTCGCCCCGCCCGCCACACCGGCCGCCGCGGCCTTCGACGCCTCTTCGGGCTTGAGCCAGGTGTACTTGAGGATCTCCGCCGTCGATCCGAGCCGCTGCGAGCAGTACGAGCAGTCCTCGGGGCACAGACCGGACTTCAGATTGACCAGATAGTTGAGTTTCACCCGCCGCCCGAACCACTGGCGGCGCACCTTCCCGGCCGCGGCCACCACGTCGAGCAGATCGTCGTCGGAGGTCGCCAGTACGGCGAGGGCTTCTTCGCGGGTCGGCGGCTCGCGCCGCAGGCCCTTCTCCACCAGCGTCTTCAGCAGGTCCATGATGCCGATCCTGGCCTATGCGAGCGTCGCGAAGCCAGGGAGGAACACGACAACACCACCGGAACGAAGTGTGTGCATGGCCACATCCTGACCCGGTCCGGCCACGGTTAAAGTCTGTGCGCACCCTACAAAAGGACCGCACCATGGCGCAGGATCCCTTCGACTGGACCGACGACGAGGCGCGCCGCCGTGAGAGGGCGGGCCTGGTCCGTACGCTCCGCCCGCGCCCCGCCGACTCCGCCCTGCTGGATCTGGCGAGCAACGACTATCTGGGGCTCGCCCGTCATCCCGCGGTGACCGGTGCGGCGGCGGACGCCGCCCGCCGCTGGGGTGCGGGGGCCACCGGCTCCCGGCTGGTCACCGGCAGCACGGAGCTGCACACCGAACTGGAGCGTGAACTCGCCGCGTTCTGCGGTTTCGAGGCCGCGCTCGTCCTCTCCTCCGGCTACGCGGCCAATCTCGCCGCCCTCACCGCGCTGACGGCCCGTGACTCCCTGCTGGTCTCCGACGCGGGCAACCACGCCTCCATCGTGGACGGCTGCCGGCTCTCGCGCGCCGAGACCGTGGTCGTACCGCACGCGGAGCCCGGCGCCGTACGCAAGACACTCGAAGCGCACCCGGGGCGGCGGGCGCTGGTGGTGAGCGACGCGGTGTTCTCGGTGGACGGCGACGCCGCGCCGCTGGCGGAACTGGCCGGAATCTGCCGTACCGGGGGAGCCGCCCTCCTGGTCGACGACGCGCACGGTCTGGGTGTGCTCGGCGAGGGAGGGCGGGGCACGGCACACGCCGAGGGGATCGCGGGGACGGCCGGTGTGGTCGCCACCCTGACCCTCTCCAAGTCCCTGGGCAGCCAGGGCGGTGCGGTGCTCGGCCCGGCCCGGGTCGTCGAGCATCTCGTCAACGCCGCGCGGACGTTCATCTTCGACACGGGGCTGGCACCGGCGGCGGTGGGCGGCGCGCTGGCGAGTCTGCGGCTGCTGCGCGGGGAGCCCGGCAGGGCGGACCGCGCGCGCGAGGTCGCCCGTACGCTGCACCGGCGGCTGACCGGCGCGGGCCTGACCGTCGCGCCACCGGACGCCGCCGTCGTCTCCGTACAGGCGCCGTCACCGGAGGCGGCCGTGCGCTGGGCGGCCGACTGCCGGACCGGGGGGCTGGCCGTGGGCTGTTTCCGCCCGCCGTCGGTGCCCGACGGCATCTCCCGGATCAGGCTCACCGCGCGTGCCGATCTGACGGACGATCAGATCGGCGCGGCGGTACGGACGATCACCGCGGCCGCGCCCGTGGGCGCGACCGCGGCCTGAGTGTCCGCCCGGCCGGAGGGAACCGGCCGGAAGGACACGGCTGAGCGGGCGGAACGAACCGAGCGGGTGCCACGGTCAGTCGGTGAATGTCTCCTCCCGCAGAGAGGCGACGAAGGACGTCCACGCGGCCGCGGAGAACGAGAGATGAGGCCGTGTCACGTTCTTGGAGTCCCGTACGGCGAGTACATCCGCGCCGGTGCGCGCGGACTCGACGCAGTTGTTCGCCCCCGTGCTGTGGCTGCTGCGCCGCCAGACGGCGGCCGGGGCCACGGCTGTTACCGGGGAAGTCGTCGGAGGAGAGTGGTGTGTGTGGGGGATGGAGGATGGAGTCTGGACAGGGGGCTGTGCGAGGTAAGCGGACATGATGCTCCCTACGCGCCGTCGCCGATCCCGGCGATGAGATCCAATGATTCCTGGGGCGGGAGGGCATGCGCCTGCATCGTGCGGAACGCGGCGCCGTACGCCTCGAGGTCTTCTTTCCGCTCCAGATAGAGGCTATTCGTCAAATGGTCGAGAACGACCAAATCCAGATCAGTAATGTGCGGGAAGGAGAAGACAACGAAAGGACCTGTGAGCCCGACATAGCCGCCCGCGGTGAACGGAAGTACCTGGAGACAGACCTGCGGAAGCCGGGCCACCTCGGACAGACGCCGTAATTGGCCCCGCATCACCCCGGGTCCGCCCACCTCGCGCCGCAGCACGGCCTCGTCCAGCACCGCGTGCAGTTCGAGCGGGGTCGCGGAGTGCAGCACCTCCTGGCGGGCGAGCCGCACCTCGACCAGGGAGTCGACCGTCGTGGCGGGCAGACCGACCAGCGCCGCCCTGGTCACCGCCCGCGCGTAGTCGGGTGTCTGGAGCAGCCCCGGCACCACCGAGGTCTCCAGCGTACGGGCCGTGGAGGCCTGTGACTCCAGGCTGATGAAGTCCCGGTACCGGGGCGGGATCACCCCGCCGTACGCCTTCCACCACCCCGGCCCGCCGTCCGTGATGCCCGCCAGGGCGCCGAGCAGGGTGCGCAGTTGCGGATCGGTGATCCCCAGGGCGTCGAGTAGCGCCACCAGGTCCTCGTCCTTCACCCCGCTGACACCCGTCTCGATCCGGCTCACCTTCGACTGGTGCCAGCCGAGCAGCCGCGCGGTCTCCCCGCTCGTCAGTCCCGCCCGCTGGCGCAGCCTGCGCAATTCCTCCCCGAGCCTGCGTCGGCGTACCGCCGGAATATGCCGCATGATAAATCCCTTCCCCGGCCCTCTCCGGTAAGCGTCTCGTACGCGCCCAGTGCGCCGCGGCGGAGAAGTTATCTTTTCGCCGCCCAAATACGGTCTCGCGTAGCAGAGTTCACCACTTCGAGCGACAGATATATGCAGATCTCGGTGGATGGCCCGTGTGAACGGCAGGATGAGTGGCACGCTGAGCACAGTCCGAGGCCGTCCACGCAGGCATCCGCACTGCGCCGGAGTCAGGTCCGGGCGGGAAAGGGACGGCGTCGCCATGGCAGACCATCAGGAAGCATCCATCACGCTGCCGAGCGATCCCGCGTCGGTACCGGCGGCGAGAAGATATGTCGCCGACCTGCTGAGGGAGTGGGGCCTGCCGGGGGACGCCGAGACGGCCGACACGGTCCGGCTGATCGTCTCCGAACTCGCCACCAACGCGGTGCAGCACACCTTCGGCCAGTCGCCCACGTTCACCGTCGAGATCGCGCTCGACCGGGACGAACAGCTCCGTGTCGGTGTCACCGACAGCCACCCGAGCTGGCCGCAGCGGCTGCCGGTGGCGGCGCAGCAGGACAACGGCCGGGGCATGGTGATCGTCCGCTGGCTGGCCCTGGAGGGCGGCGGGGCCGTGTCCGTCACGCCGACCGCGGAGGGCGGCAAGACGGTCTGGATCGCACTGCCCTGGACGGTCCCCGTCCAGAGCTGACCCGACCGCGCCCGGCCGCGCCCGACCGCGCCCGGCCGGGGACGGGCCGGGCGCGGCCGAACGGTGTGCCGTGTCCCGCCCCGCGAGGGACGGGACACGGGGTGTTCCGTTGCGGCCTGGGACGGGCCGCGTGAGTCCCGGGCGCCGGCCGGCGGCGCCCAAGGGGCGTTCCGTCCCCTGCCGGTGGGGGACGGAACGGTCGTGTTCCGCTGCGGCCCACCGCGGGCCGCGTGTGTTCCGTGTGCCGGTGTGCACCGGCGGCGTGTGTTCCGTCCGGTCCCGTCGTCCGGGCCGGACCGTCCGGACCGTTCGGACCGTCCGGTGTATCCGGTGTATTCGGTGTGACGGTGTTCCGTGGGCCGGCCCGCGCGGGTCGGCCGTGCTGTGGGCCGTGCTGGACCGGCAGGGCGCGCACCGGCCGGTCCAGGCGTACCGCGCTCAGTTCACCCGGCCGTACAGGACATTCCGGGTCCAGATCCGTTCGAGCCTCACCAGGGCACCGGTCTTCGGCGAGTGCCAGATCTTCCCGCGGCCCGCGTAGATGCCGACGTGGTAGACGTAACTTCCGTAGTGGAAGAACACCAGGTCGCCCTTGCGCCGGTGGGAGGCCGAGACATGGCGGGTTCTGTTGTACTGCTGCTGAGCGGTGCGCGGGAGCTTCTTGCCCGCCTTCTTGAACGAGTAGAGCGTCAGGCCCGAGCAGTCGAAGCGATGGGGTCCGGTGGCCCCCCACTGGTACGGAGAGCCTTCCTTGGAGGCGGCCACGCGGAGCGCCTTGACGGCACGTGCGGCGGCATGGGCCTCGGTCGTCGCGCCGGGGGCCAGTATGGTGCCCCCGACCGTCGCGAGGGTGAGGACCGATACGGCACCGGCCCGGGAGAGCAGAGACGGGACATATGTCTGCGCATTCATGCGCAACCCTTCGTCAGCCGCCTGTGAAGGATGACCTGTCGGGTTCGGACAGGCGAAGATGCCCGGCCGCGTCAGCGGCTTCACCCCAAGGAACGGCCATACACGCGTACACGGCCGTCCCGTACTGCTCGGGTCCTCCACTCCTGCCGATCCACTTCTGTCGACCAGACATCCGGAACGGCGGCAGGACTCGGCGTCCGCCCGGACCGCCCCGCCGGGGGTGGCGGGGGCTTGTCGTCCCACGGATCTTGACTCGTTATCAGATGATTTCCGAGGCGAAACGAGGATATGTGAAGTTCGTCACGTCTGATCCGTACGGGTGGCGGAGCGGTGTGTCGGGCCGGGGGTCCGAGGCCTGATGAGGCCCGTACCTGCGCGGGAGTTGGGCCGCGCTTCCCGTGCCCGGCCACTTCGCGCAACTTGCGTCCCCCGGCGCGTCCAGAAGATCCATACCCCGAAAGGCCGAGCCGTTCCCGTACGGACGCGTCCATACGGGAACAGACACGGGCTCATGTCGTGTCTTCGGGCGGCATGGTGACGCGCCCGGCGCGTCGCTCCCCGTCAAGTACCCGCAGGGCGCGGGCGAGGGTCGTGGCGTGCAGTTCGGTCTCACCGCGCAGATGCATCGCCGTCAGCGCGTCCCGTAGTGCGACCGCTTGCGCGGGCAGCGCCTGGGCCGCGCGCAGTGCGCCGTAGGTGTCCGTGCCGCGCGCCGGGTTGATCCGCCCCAGCAGATCGAGGATCTGGAGAAAGCTGTCGACGAGATCGCCCTCGGCGCGGGTCAGCGCGGGCAGCGGAGGAAGCTCCGGTGGCAGCATCGGCGTGTCACCGCCCACCGGGGGAGCCGAAGGGGTGTGCCGCGCTGGGGGCCGGCCTGCCGAGGGACGTCTTGCGGTTCTGGACCACGTGGTCGACCAGACCGTACGCCTTCGCGTCGGCCGCGGCGAAGACCCTGGCCCGCTCGATGTCCCCGGCGATTCGCTCCTCGCTCCGGCCGGTGTGCCGTACGAGCAGGGACGCGAGCATGCTCCGCTGCCGCAGCAGTTCCTCCGCATGGATCATCAGATCGGACGGCTGGCCCCGGACGGGCTCCTCGATGGCGGGCTGCTCGATGACGACCCGGGCTCCGGGCAGCGCCATCCGCTTGCCCGGGGTGCCGGCCGCCAGCAGGACCGCCGCGGTCGAGGCGGCCTGGCCGAGGCAGGTCGTCTCCACGTCGCAGGTGACGAGTTGCATCGTGTCGTAGATCGCGGACATGGCGCTGAGGGAGCCGCCGGGCGAGTTGATGTAGAGGCAGATGTCCCGGTCGGGCGCCGCGTACTCGAGATGGAGGAACTGCGCGATCACATCATTGGCCGCGGTGTCGTCGACCGCGGTGCCGAGGAAGACGATCCGCTCCTCCAGCAGCTTGGAGTACGGATCGAGGGTGCGGGTCCCGCCGGCTGTCCGCTCGGTGAACTCGGGCAGGACATGGCGGGCCGAAGGGCGGTTCATGGCGTACCTCTCCTCGTGCACGGCCCTGTAAAAAATGTACAGGACGTACAGACAGTTATGATGGAACCATGGCCTACGAGATTCCGGTGACGCAAGCCCGAGCCGAGCTAGCCGAGCTGATCAACCGTGTCGTGTACGGCGGTGAGCGAGTGGTCGTGACCCGGCACGGAAAGCCGCTGGTCGCCCTGGTCTCCGCCGCTGACCTGGAACGACTTGAAAGCGAGCGGGAGGAGGCCGAGGAGCGGGTGATCAGCGCGGTCTCCGCGATCCGTTCCGTGCCGTCCGCTCCGGGCGAACGGCGGCGGTTCGGCATCGCGGCCGAGCACCGTCCCGAGCCCCGTCCCGAGCCCCGGCTCGAACACCGCGCCGACACCCGGCCCGAACCCCGCTCGGAGCACCGCGGCCCCGAGCGCGAGTAGGCCCGGCGGGCGGCCCCGCAGGCGCGGGCGGGCCGGGAGGCGCGGGCGGGCCGGGAGGCGCGGGCGGGCCGGGAGGCGCGGGCGGGCCGGGAGGCGCGGGCGGGCCGGGAGGCGCGGGTGGGCCGGGAGGCGCGGGTGGGCCGGGAGGCGCGGGCGGGCCGGGAGGCGCGGGTGAGCGCCGCCCGCGCGCCGCGCGGCCCCAGCGGGGTCACCGCGGCGCCGCTCGCGACCACCACCGCGCCGTATACGACCCGGTCCTCGACGGCCGTACGGGCGGGATGCGCCGCCCAGCAGGCACTCTCCGGCGAGGTGTCCGTCGAGGTGTGCCAGAAGGGGGTGCGGGCCCTGCGGTCCATGCGCGGGCCGAAGATCAGTTAACGCGCCGGAAAAACTTCCGCCCTACCGTGCAATCCCTGACCGTGGCCGTACCGTTGCGGTTCAACAGAGTGTTGAGGTTGGCTGGGGTTCCGCTGCGCCCGGCCGCCACCGGGCCGGAGACGATGAGGTGGAAGCGTGCAACTGTCCCCGCACGAACAGGAACGCCTGCTCATCCATGTGGCCGCGGACGTGGCGGCCCGGCGCAGGGCGCGCGGGCTGCGGCTCAACCACCCCGAGGCGGTCGCCCTGATCACCTCGCACATCCTCGAAGGCGCCAGGGACGGCCGCACCGTCGCCGAACTCATGGCGTCCGGGCGGAAGGTGCTCGGCCGGGCCGATGTCATGGACGGCATCCCCGAGATGATCCATGACGTACAGGTGGAGGCCACCTTCCCCGACGGCACCAAGCTCGTCACCGTCCATGACCCGATCGTGTGAGGCGGAAGCGCCGATGATTCCCGGAGAGATCCTGTACGCCGACGAGCCCGTGGCCCTCAACGAGGGCCGTGAGGTCACCCGGCTCACCGTGCTCAATGTCGCCGACCGCCCCGTCCAGGTCGGCTCCCACTACCACTTCGCCGAGGCCAACCCCGGTCTGGAGTTCGACCGCGCCGCCGCGCGCGGCAAGCGGCTGCACATCGCCGCGGGCACCGCCGTCCGCTTCGAACCCGGAATTCCCGTCGACATCGCACTCGTTCCCCTCGCCGGTCTGCGGGTCGTACCGGGCCTGCGGGGCGAGACCGGAGGTCCCCTCGATGACTGAGCTGTCCCGCGCCGTGTACGCGGATCTCTTCGGCCCCACCACCGGTGACCGGATCCGGCTCGCCGACACCGATCTGCTCGTCGAGATCGAGGAGGACCGCTCCGGCGGGCCGGGACGCGCCGGGGACGAGGCGGTGTTCGGCGGCGGCAAGGTGATCCGCGAGTCGATGGGCCAGTCCCGTACGACCCGGGCCGAGGGCGCGCCCGACACCGTGATCACCGGCGCCCTGATCATCGACCACTGGGGCGTCGTCAAGGCCGACATCGGGGTACGGGACGGCCGGATCACCGGCATCGGCAAGGCGGGCAACCCCGACACCATGGACGGTGTCCACCCCGATCTGGTCATCGGTCCCGAGACCGAGGTCATCGCGGGCAACGGGAAGATCGTCACCGCCGGAGCGATCGACGCGCACGTCCACTTCATCTCGCCGACCATCGTGGACCAGGCGCTGGCGACCGGCGTCACCACCCTCGTGGGCGGCGGCACGGGACCCGCCGAGGGCACCAAGGCCACCACCGTCACCCCGGGTGCCTGGCATCTCGCCCGGATGTTCGAGGCGTTGGAGACCTTCCCCGTCAATATCGGTCTGCTCGGCAAGGGAAACACCATGTCGCGCGACGCGATGCGCTCCCAACTGCGGGGCGGCGCGCTCGGCTTCAAGATCCATGAGGACTGGGGCGCCACTCCCGCCGTCATCGATGCCTGTCTGAGCGTCTGCGAGGAGTCCGGGGCCCAACTCGCCATCCACACGGACACCTTGAACGAGGCGGGCTTCGTGGGGGACACCCTCGCGGCCATCGCGGGGCGCACGATCCACGCGTACCACACGGAGGGCGCGGGCGGCGGGCACGCCCCGGACATCATCACCGTCGTCAGCGAGCCGTACGTCCTGCCCAGCTCCACCAACCCGACCCGGCCGCACACCGTCAACACCATCGAGGAACACCTCGACATGCTGATGGTCTGCCACCACCTCAATCCGGCCGTACCCGAGGACCTCGCCTTCGCCGAGTCCCGTATCCGGCCCTCCACCATCGCCGCCGAGGACATCCTGCACGACCTCGGAGCCATCTCGATCATCTCCTCCGACGCCCAGGCCATGGGCCGGGTCGGTGAGGTGATCACGCGCACCTGGCAGACCGCGCATGTGATGAAGAAGCGCCGCGGCGCACTGCCCGGGGACGGCCGGGCCGACAACCACCGCGCGCGCCGCTATGTCGCCAAATACACCATCAACCCGGCGGTCGCCCAGGGCCTCGACCAGGAGATCGGCTCCGTCGAGACCGGCAAGCTCGCGGATCTCGTGCTCTGGGACCCGGCCTTCTTCGGGGTGAAGCCCCAGCTCGTCCTCAAGGGCGGCCAGATCGCCTACGCGCAGATGGGCGACGCCAACGCCTCCATCCCGACACCCCAGCCGGTGCTGCCGCGCCCCATGTTCGGCGCACTGGGCCGGGCAGCGGCGGCGGGCTCGCTCAACTTCGTCGCGGAGGCGGCGATCGAGGACGGGCTGCCGGAACGGCTCGGTCTGGCCAAGGAGTTCGTACCGATCAGGAACACCCGGCGGATCACCAAGGCCGATATGCGCGAGAACGACGCGCTGCCCCGGGTCGAGGTCGACGCCGACACCTTCACGGTGACCATCGACGGCGAGCCGGTCGAGCCCGCACCCGCTGCCGAACTCCCGATGGCCCAGCGCTACTTCCTCTTCTGATGAACACGCCCTCGGGATCCGCGGGCCGGGCCGCGCTGCTCGTGCTCGCCGACGGACGGTTCCCCGCCGGCGGCCATGCCCACTCGGGCGGGGCGGAGGCGGCCGTCACGGCGGGCCGGATCCGTGATGCCCGGGACCTGGCCGGCTTCTGCCGGGGCCGGCTGCACACCAGCGGACTGACCGCGGCGGCGCTGGCCGCCGCGGCGGCCCGGGGACTGGACCCGCTGGAACTGGACGAGGCCGCCGAGGCCCGTACCCCCTCACCCGCGCTGCGGGCGACCGGGCGCAGACTCGGCCGCCAGTTGATGCGCGCCGCCCGCGCCACCTGGCCGGGACCCGGACTGGACGCACTCGCCGCGGCCCGGCCGCGGGGCGCGCACCAGCCGGTGGTCCTGGGCCTGACCGCGCGCTCCGCCGGGCTCACCCCCGAGGACGCCGCGTACTGCGCGGTGTACGAGGCGGTGAGCGGCCCCGCGACCGCGGCCGTACGGCTGCTCAGCCTCGACCCCTTCGAGGCCACCGCGGTCCTCGCCCGGCTCGTCCCCGACCTCGACCGGGTCGCCGCGCGGGCCGCCGGATACGCCGGGCGCGCGGAGCGCGAGGGGACCGACGCCCTGCCCGCCGCCTCGGCGCCCCTGCTGGACATCACCGCGGAGGCCCATGCCGCCCGGCCCGTACGGCTGTTCGCCTCATGACTCCGAAGACCCGGCCCCGGGCACCCGGCCCCCCGGCACCCCGGCACGCGGCCCCGGGCCCCTGACCTCCGGGCCCCTCCGCTCCCGTACTCCCGCACTCCCGGGCCCCTCCGCGTACCTCCCCGCCTCCGCGTACCTCCCCCCGACAGGAGCCGCACCATGCATCTCGACCACAGCCAGGACGGCCCCGCCGCCGTCAGCGCCGACGCCACCCGGCCCGACGGCAGGCGGCGCGCGCTCCGTATCGGCCTCGGCGGGCCCGTCGGCTCCGGCAAGACCGCGACCGTCGCCGCCCTCTGCCGCACACTGCGCGACCGGTTCTCCCTCGCCGTCGTCACCAATGACATCTACACCCGGGAGGACGCCGCGTTCCTGCTCCGGGAGGCCGTGCTGCCGCCCGAGCGGATCCAGGCCGTAGAGACCGGTGCCTGCCCGCACACCGCGATCCGCGACGACATCTCCGCCAATCTCGAAGCCGTCGAGGATCTGGAGGACGCGGTGGGGCCGCTCGATCTGATCCTGGTCGAGTCCGGCGGCGACAATCTCACCGCGACCTTCTCCAAGGGCCTCGTGGACGCGCAGATCTTCGTCATCGACGTCGCGGGCGGCGACGACATCCCGCGCAAGGGCGGCCCCGGTGTCACCACCGCCGACCTGCTGGTGGTCAACAAGACGGACCTCGCGCCCTACGTCGGCTCCGACCTCGGCAGGATGGCCCGCGACGCCAAGGAGCAGCGGGGCGAACTCCCCGTGGTCTTCACCTCGTTGAAGGGCGAGGACGGGGTGGCGCCGGTCTCGGAGTGGGTGCGCGCGCGGCTCGCCGCCTGGACCGCATGAGCGTCCGCGCCACCGCCCGGATCGTCGCCACCCCCACCGGACTGCCGGTGCTGGCCGGTGAGGGACCGCTCGCGCTGCGCCGTACCCGCGCCACCGGCCCCGGCGCCCGGGTCACCGTCATCGGTGCGATGAGCGCGCCGCTCGGCGGTGACCGGCTCGCCATCGAGGCCGAGGTACGGGAGGGGGCCCGGCTGACCGTGGACGCCGCCGCGGCGACGGTCGCCCTGCCCGGCCGCGCGGCCGGCCCCGCCCACTACGACGTGCGGCTGACGGTCGGCGAGAACGCCGAGCTGAACTGGCTGCCGCAACAGCTCGTCTCCGCGTACGGCAGTGATCTGCGGATGCGTACCCGTGTCGAACTGGCGGGCACCGCCCGGCTGACCCTGCGCGAGGAGCAGATCCTCGGCCGCCACGGCGAGGGGCCGGGCACCCTCCACACCCGGCTCACCGTGCTGCGCGCCGGACGTCCGCTGCTCGACCAGGAACTCGCCTACGGCCCCGGAGCACCCGCCGGCTGGGACGGCGGAGCGGTCCTCGGCGGACACCGGGCCGTCGGCCAACTCCTCCTTGTGGGACCGGAGTTCGAGGAGAAACCGGCCATGCCGCGGCTGCTGGGGGAGAGCGCCGTACTCACCCCGCTCGCCGGACCCGCCGTGCTGGTCACGGCCGTCGCGCCGGACGCCCTGCGGCTGCGGCGCGTACTGGACGAGGTGCTCGACGAGGTACCTGACTCCTCCGCGCACCGCTGAGCGGGACACCGTTCACCGGTTATGGGTTCGGTAAAGAAATGCCGATACAGCCTGTTCTTGGCGACCTTCCAGACGAAAGGATCCCGGAGAGTCAATCAACGCGCGTTGCACACGGCAGCGCGGCACACAGGGGGAGGTTCCACTTGAGAGGCACAGCAGTGCTCGGTTCGGCCGGCACGCTGCTCGCGGGCGCGCTCATAGCGGGCGCGACGGCCGTTCCGGCGAACGCCGACGGCCGTCACCACGGCGATCCGGTCGCGTACGGCGCCACGGTCGCCGCGGAGCGGGCCGCCGAGAAGGGCATCGACTGGCAGGACTGCCCGGCCGACTGGTCACTGGAGAAGCCCATCCAGTGCGGTTATGTCACCGTGCCGCTCGACTACGGCAAGCCGAACGGCCGGCAGATCAAGCTCGCTGTCGACCGTATCGGCAACACGGGCACCGAGGACGAGCGCCAGGGCGCGCTGATCTACAACCCCGGCGGTCCCGGTGGCTCCGGCATGGCGTTCCCCCGCCGTGTCGTCACCAAGAACGCCATCTGGGCGGACGCGGCGAAGGCGTACGACTTCGTGGGCTTCGACCCGCGCGGAGTCGGCCGCTCGACCCCCATCTCCTGCGTCGACCCGCAGGAGTTCGTCAAGGCGCCCAAGCTGGACCCCGTTCCCGGCAGCGAGGCCGACAAGCGCGCCCAGCGCAAGCTGGCGGCCGAGTACGCGGACGGCTGCAAGGAGCGCAGCGGCTGGATGCTGCCGCACATGACGACGCCCAACACCGCACGGGACCTGGATGTCATCCGGGCCGCGCTCGGTGAGAAGAAGCTCAACTACCTGGGCGTCTCCTACGGCACCTACCTCGGCGCCGTCTACGGCACGCTGTTCCCGACGCATGTGCGCCGCATGGTCGTCGACAGCGTGGTGAACCCCTCGAAGGAGAAGATCTGGTACCAGGCCAACCTGGACCAGGACGTCGCCTTCGAGACGCGCTTCCAGGACTGGATGAAGTGGGTCGCCCAGAACGACGCGGCCTTCCACATCGGCGCCACCCCCGCGCAGGTCGAGCGGCAGTGGGAGAAGCTGCGGGCCGAGGCCAAGAGGAAGCCGATCGGTGGGATCGTCGGTCCCGCCGAGCTGATCGGCCTCTTCCAGAGCGCTCCGTACTACGACTCGAGCTGGGTGCCGGTCGCCTCCGTCTGGAGCGACTACCTGGCCGGTGACACCCAGGCGCTCGTCGACGCCGCCGGGCCGGACCTGTCCGACACCAAGGGCAACGCCTCGGCCGAGAACGGCAACGCGGTCTACACCGCCGTCGAGTGCGCCGACGCGCAGTGGCCCACGAGCTGGCGGACCTGGGACCGGGACAACACCCGGCTCCACCGGGACCACCCGTTCCTCACCTGGGCCAACGCCTGGCTGAACCTGCCGTGCGCCACCTGGGGCGTGAAGCAGGGGACACCGGCGGAGGTCAGGACCGGCAAGGGCCTGCCGCCGGTGCTGATCACGCAGTCCACGCGTGACGCCGCCACGCCGTACGAGGGCGCCGTCGAACTGCACAAGCGGTTCAAGGGCTCGCGTCTGATCACCGAACGGGACGCCGGTTCGCACGGCATCACCAACCTGGCCAACCCGTGCGTCAACGACCGGGTGAAGGCGTATCTGCTGACCGGCGCGCTGGACCGCGCCGATGTGACGTGCGCTCCGCACGCCACGCCGAAGCCGTAAGGCCCCGAGGAGCGGGGGCGGCCGGTCCCACCGGCCGCCCCCTCTCCTTTTCCCGCCCTTCCCCGCGCGGTCTCTGCCAAGCCCTGTGATCCACGAAGACCGACCGGACAGCACCTGAAGACCGACCGGACAGCACCTAACGGGCGCCCCGGCCCCGGTCGTACTCCGCCAGCCACGCGTCCTCCGCCGCGTAGTCGAAGAGAGCGTCGCGCCCGTAGTTCGCGGCCATCTTGGGGAACGCGTCCGCCCAGTCCCGGCCGCGCAGCCGCCCGGCCAGCCAGTCGACCGTCTCCGGCAGCGACTCGGCGTAGCCGGTGACCGGCCGGTAGTCCAACTCCCGCCCGGCGGCGGCCAGGTCATAGACGACGGGGTGCTCGACGGCCCAGGGGTGGTCCCCGACGGTCCCCTCCGGCGGCCCGTCCAGCAGCACCGTCTCCGTCTCCCGGCCCAGCACCGCGTCGATCTCCGCGCCGATCTCCGCGACGGTGGGCGTCTGCGGATCCCCGGCGTTGAGCACCCGGGAGCCGGGCTTCAGCGCGGCGAGCCGGATCAGCTCGGCCAGATTGGCCACATGGACGGGATGGAAACGGCTGCGGCCGCCGTACGCCAGCACCCGCCGCGTCCGGCCGTCCAGCAGCCGCTTGACGAAGTACAGCTCGCGCGGCGTGCGGCAGTACGGGCCGTGGATCGCCCCCGCCCGCAACAGGGTCACCGGCAGCGCGTCGCCCGCGCCGAGGAGCTCACGCTCCAGCAGCACCTTCCTCGTGCTGTACGTCGTGTCCCCCGGGGCCACGGTGCGCCAGGTCTCCGGGATCGGCACCGGATAACGCGGACCGCCGTCCGGCTCGCCCTGGGTGTCGAACCCGCGGCCCCGGTCGTCCTCGTACACCGAGCCGGTCGAGACGACGACCGCGGAGCCGATCCGGTCCGCGAGTCCGGTGAGCTGACGGGCGTGTTCCTGTCCGAAGGCCACCAGGTCGACGACCACATCGCGGCCGTCGCCCAGCAGCGCGGCCAGCGCCGTGCCGTCCTCGCGGTCCAGCGGCACCGCCCGTACCTCACCGGGCCAGTGCTCGTCCCTGCCGCCGCCGAGCGAGGCGGCGGTCACCTCCCAGCCGTCCTCGGCGAGCGCCTGTACGGCCACCCGCCCCGTCTGTCCCGCCGCACCGATCACCACTGCGTGTCCCCTGCTCATACGGGGACGCTAAAGGGATGCGGCGGCGGGCGCCCAGGGCTTTCGCCGGTGGCGGATCCGCTGTCAGCGTGGCCGCCGCCGGAACTTCCGCGCCGGCTCGGTCTTCGCCTGCTCGGCCTTCACCTCGGCGGCGTACCGGTCGACGTACTCCTGCCCGGACAGTCCGAGGATCGCGTACATGATCTCGTCGGTGACCGCGCGGACCGCGGCCTTCTCGTTCTCCAGACCGGCGTAGCGCGAGAACTCCAGCGGCTCACCGAAGCGGATCGCGACCCTTCTGATCCGGGGGACGACCTGACCGGGCGGCTGGATCTCGAACGTACCGACCATGGCGCACGGCACCACCGGCACCTGCGCCCTGATCGCCATCACCGCGACCCCGACCTTGCCCTTGTAGAGCCGTCCGTCGTGCGAGCGGGTGCCCTCCGGATAGATCCCCAGCAGCTCGTCCTTGGCCAGCACCCCCAGCCCCTCCCGGATCGCCGCCCGCCCGGCCTCCTTCCCCGAGCGGTCCACCGGGATCTGCCCGGCGCTGCGGAAGAAGAACGCGGTCAGCCGCCCCTTGAGACCGGGACCGGTGAAGTACTCGGCCTTGGCGAGGAAGGTGATGCGCCGTTTGAGGATCGCCGGCATCAGGAAGTGGTCGGAGAAGGAGAGGTGATTGCCCGCGACGATCGCCGCGCCTTCGGCCGGAATGTGTTCGAGCCCCTCGATCCGGGGCCGGAAGAGCACCCGCAGCAGGGGCCCCAGCAGCACATATTTGAGGACGTAGTAGAACACGGGTGCGCTCCTCACTGGCCCGACCGGCTCCAGGACGGCATTGTCCCAGGTCAACCGGGTTCCCGGCGGAGGCAAGTGTATGTGCAGGTGTCGTCCGTTGTAACCGTCCCCAGGGGGACAGGTCGAGTGGCCGCGCACCGATATCCGGCGTGCCGTGGTGCCGGAAGACGACGAGGCGGCTGCGTTCGACAATGGTGAGATCGCATAGAATTATGATGATTGAGTGTTTTTCTGACGATCGCGCCGGACGGTAGGGCGACAGGGAGGAAGTCCCCATGAGGGCCGCGGCGGTCGGCCGCGAGCAGGCCGAGAGACTGGAGCATCTGGGGTCCCGGGTGTTCGCACCGCTCCGTGTCGTCCCGGACGGCGACGACGGGGATTTCCGCGGCACGCTGCGGCACGCGACCGCGGGGGATGTCGTCGTGACCCGGGTCCGCGCCACGGCCTGCGAGGTGAGGCGCGCGCCCGGGCTCATCGGCTCCGACGACCAGGAACTCGTCAAAGTCACCCTGCGCGGTCGTGGTCAGGTGGGCATCGAGCAGGACGGCCGGCGCTGTCTGCTGGGTCCTGACGAGCTGGTCGCCTACGAGACCGTCCGGCCGTACGTGCTGCGCTTCACCGAGCCGGCCGATCTTGTGGTCCTCGGCATACCGCGCACACTGCTGGGACCGTACCTCGGCCAGGTGGCAGGCCGGACCGCCTGCGCCGTACCCGCCGACTCGGGTGCGCATCGGCTGGCGGCGACGCTGCTCCGGGACGCGGCCGACGACCTGGAGGGTCTCGCTCGCGACAACGGTCCGCACCTCGCCGACGCTCTGGTCTCCCTCGCGCTGTCCGCGATCGCCGGTCCGTCGGTCGCGCCACCCGGTCAGGAACTCGCCGACCGGGTGCTGGCCTACTGTCTGCGCCGTCTCTCCGATCCGTGCCTGTGCGCGGAGTCGGTGGCCGCGGAGCACCGGATCTCGGTGCGTTATCTGTACAAGATCCTGGAGCCGCGTGACATCAGGCTGTCGGCCTGGATCCGCAGCCGCCGGATGGAACGGATCAGGCACGATCTCAGCGATCCTGCGCTGGGCCACCGCGGCGCCTCCGTGATCGCCGCGGACTGGGGCGTCCTGGACGCCACCCACCTCAGCCGCACACTGCGTGCCGAGTACGGACAGAGCGCGGCCGAGATCAGACGATCCGCGCGGGTACGCGGCGCCGGCCTCCGGCCGCGGGAGTGACGCCGGTTCCGGGCGGGCCCGGCCGGCGCGACCGGGTCGCCGCATTCAGCGTTCCGGCCGGCTTCAGGCGTCGGAGAGGATGAGGTCCGCGGCTTTCTCGCCGATCATCATCGACGGCGCGTGCGTGTTGCCGGACGGAATGGCCGGCATGACCGAGGCGTCCGCGATGCGCAGCGACCGCACTCCGTGGACCCGCAGCTCCGGGTCCACGACGGACATCGCGTCCTGGCCCATGCGGCAGGTGCCGACCTGGTGGTGGTAGGTGCCGGCGGCGCTCCGTACGTACGCACGCAGATCGTCACGGGTCCTGGCCGCAGGGCCGGGAGCGATCTCCGCCTTGCGCCATTCGCGGAACGCCGAGGAATGGCCGATCTCGCGGCAGATCTCCACCGCGTCCACCAGCCTCTCCAGGTCGTGCGGGGCCTCCAGCACATGCGGATCGACCAGCGGCGCGCGCTCCGGATCGGCGGCAGCGAGCCGCAGGCGTCCTCGGGACAGGGGCCGGACGATGCCGGGGGCGATGGTGTATCCGTGCTCGGGCACCGGATAGCCCTCCGCCGGATACACGCGATGGATGAAGACCGGCTGGAGGTCGGGTCCGAGCAGCCGTGGGTCGCTCTTGCAGTAGAGCTGACTCTCCATCATGTTGTATCTGCCCGCAGGCAGCGGCCTCGTCGACTCGTAGATGTTCGAGACCAGGAGGTGGTCGTGCAGGTTCTCTCCCACGCCCGGCACGTCATGTCTGACCTCGATGCCCATCTCCCTGAGGTGTCCGGCCGGACCGATCCCCGACAGCAGGAGCAGCTTGGGCGAGCCGATGACACCGGCGCTGAGCACCACCTCGGCGGAGGCGTAGGCCCGGCGCGGCTCACCGCGCACGCTGTACTCGACTCCGACGGCCCGGCGGCCGTCGAAGAGGACGCGGTGCGCCTGGGCGAGCGTGGTCACGGTGAGCGCGGGACGTTCCTGGACCGGCGTCATGAAGGACCGCCAGGTCGACACGCGCCTGCCGTCCCGCATGGTGAGCTGGTTGAATCCCGCGCCCAGCGGGTGCTCTCCGTTGAAGTCGTCGGTCTTCGGGAAGCCGCTGGAGACGGCCGCGTCGACGAACGCCGCCGCCATGGGGTGAGGGTCCTGGATCCGGCAGACCGGCTGAGGACCTTCCGCTCCATGCCACCGGCTCGCTCCGTCCTCGTGGTCCTCGGACTTCAGGAAGTACGGGAAGACGCTCTCCCAGTCCCAGCCGGTCGCGCCGCCGTAGCTCCAGTCGTCGTAGTCGCTCCGGACTCCGCGCATATAGATCATGCCGTTCACCGACGCGCAGCCGCCCAGGACCTTGCCTCTGGGCATCCGCAGGGAACGGTCCTTCGCGTGCCTCTGCGGAACCGTCCGCACCGCCCAGTCGAGCTCGCTGTCGAACAGGGCGGGCCAGGAGGAGGGGCTGTGCACCGATTCACTGGTGTCTTCCGGCCCGGCCTCCAGAATGTGGACGCTATGGCCACGGTCGAGCAACCGCCGTGCGATCACACTGCCCGATGAACCGGCTCCCACGACGACATATTCGTGCTCCACCCGCTTGAGCTCCGACATCGTCCGCTCCTTTCCGGGGCTCGTTCCTCGTTACCTCCGACGGTAGGCGGCGGAGAGCAGGGGAACGCGCCTCGGGGCGCACACGTACTCGCCAATACGAGCACGGCTCCCTGGTTTCTGCGTACGTGGCTACGCCTTCACGATTTCGTTAGAAGGTGTCACTGAATCTATTGACACTCACTTCGCGATCGCGTTATAACTTCTAACGAACGCGAAGCTTGGTAACGCGACAGTGAGTGCAGTGGAGGCCGTCATGAACGCCGAAGGACTTGTCGAGGTCGTCCTGCCGGGCAGGGTGGAGCCGGAAGGCCTTCAGATCCGGCACGGAGCCGTCCCCACCCCGGGGCCGGGGCAGGTCGTGATCCGGATGGAGGCGACCGGGATCTCCTTCGCCGAGCAGCAGATGCGCCGCGGCCGGTACTACGACCAGCCGGCGTTCCCCTTCGTGCCCGGCTACGACCTGGTCGGTACGGTGCTGGCGACCGGCGAGGGTGTCGGACCGGGCCTGGCCGGCACCCGGGTGGCCGCGCTGGTCAAGACCGGCGGCTGGGCCAGCCATGTGAGCGTGGACGCGGCGGACGTGGTGAAGGTCCCCGACGGGGTCGGCGCGGCGGAGGCCGAGACCGTGGTGGTCAACGGCATCACCGCCTGGCAGATGCTGCACCGCACGGCACGTATCCGCGCGGGACAGACCATTGTGGTGCACGGCGCCAACGGCGGCGTCGGCTCGGTCCTGGTCCAGCTCGCGCGGGTCGCGGGCGTGAAGGTGATCGGCACGGCGTCGGCGCGCCACCACGACTCCCTGCGGGAACGGGGCGTCCTCCCCGTCGACTACCGCGCCGGAGACATGCCCGCGCGGATCCGCGAGCTCGCCCCCGGTGGCGTCGACGCCGTCTTCGACCATGTCGGTGGCCGGGGCATCGTCGACTCCTGGCGCCTCCTCGCGCCCGGCGGCACGCTCGTCTCCTACGGCAGCGCCTCCACCCGGGACGACGAGGGATCCAAGCAGTGGCCCGTCCTCAAGCTGCTCGGCCGGGTGTGGCTGTGGAACGTGCTGCCCAACCGCCGCCGTGCCTACTTCTTCAATGTCTGGGCCGGCCGGGCCCTCGCGAAGAACCGGTTCCGGGCCCGGTTGTCCGCCGATCTCACGCAGGTCTTCGCGGCCCTGGAGCGCGGTGACATCACGCCCCGGATCGCCGCCGAGCTGCCCCTCGCCCGTATCGCCGACGCCCTGCGGCTGGCCGAATCCGGCACCGTCGCAGGAAAGGTCGTACTGAACCCGTAGCGCGTCCGCGGCCGCCACCACGACGCGCCGGCCGGGGAGCCCCGCGTTCTCCGGGTCTCATCGGGCGACGGCCATGCCGAAGGGTATGGGCCCCAGCGCACGGACAAGGCTGCCGACCATCAGCACGAACGCCTCGGGCACCCGGGCGGTCGTCACATCCCCGAGGTCGATGATCCACTCCGGCGGCCAGCCCAGTCCGGCGAGCAGGGCGCCGACGGCCCTCTTGGCATCGGCATCGTTCCCGGACACGAAGACGGAGGGAGCGACGGTCAGTTGGGACGGGTCGGCCATGAGGGAGTCGTGCATGGTGTTGAGGGTCTTCACCACGCGTACGTCGGGCAGCGCCCGCTGGATCTCCTCGGCCAGGCTGCTGCCCGGATACAGGGGGACCGAGGCGAAGCCGTCGGAGCCGGATTCCGCGGCGTTGGCGATGTCGACCAGGATCTTGCCCGTCAGCCGTGACGCGAGGCCGGTGAGTACCTCCAGCGACGCCGAGCCGGGCGTGGCGTTGATGACCACCTCGGCCGAACCGGCGGCGTCCCGCAGGCCGGTGACGCGTATTCCGGAACCGTCCCAGCCGGCGGATGTCTTCTGCGGGTTCCGGGAACCCACGAGGACCTCGTGCCCCGCGTGGTGCAGTGCGCCGGCGAGGGTTCGGGCCACATTGCCGGAGCCGAGGACGCCGATCGTCGTCATGGTGTGTTCGCTCCTTGGTCGGAGAGGGGGCGCTCACGACCGACGTTAGGCGGGGCTACGGTGGAGAAGGAGTACGCACTTCAAGGTGGCCGACGCACGCGAAGGGATGCCATGACCACGCGCACCGCCGCGCAGCGACACGCGGAGGCCCGCCTCTCGCACCAGGCCCGCTTTGCCAGTTGCCCCACCAACCGGCTTCTGGAGCGCATGGGGGAGAAGTGGGTCGCTCTCGTCTTCAAGGAGCTGGCCGAGGGCCCGCGCCGCTACGGCGAGCTGGCGCGTGCCGTCGCGGGAGCGAGCCAGAAGATGCTGACGCAGACTTTGCGCCGCCTCGAACGCGACGGTCTGCTCTCCCGCACCGTGACCCCGGCCGTGCCGGTGCGCGTGGACTACGAGCTGACCCCACTGGGGCAGAGTCTGGTGCCCGTCCTTCAGGCCGTGACGCGCTGGGCCGAGCAGAACATCGAACAGATCGACGTCGCTCGCGAGGCGCACGACGCCCGGTACCGCCGACGGTCGGCACCGTCGAACGGCCGGCTCCGGCGGGCGCCCGCCCCGGCTCTGATCCTCTCGGCGTCCCTGCGACGCCCGTATGACTCGGTGCGCCGGTCGACTCGGTGCGCCTGTGCGGAGAAACGGGTGCGGAGAAGCCGGTGCGGAGACGACAGCACCAAGCGCCCGACGGGGGTTTCCCGGTCGGGCGCCTGTCGGGTGTCTTACGGGCCGGGTGCCGGATCAGCCCAGTTGCTGGGCGTGCAGACCGGTGAGACGTTCGTGGGCGGGGTCCTCGTCGGGATGGAGGACCTGGATGTCGATGGGGAGGGCCGCCCCGGGATCGACGCTGTGTCCGCCGCCCTTGGGGGAGCCGAGCAGGACGGCGCCGTCGGTGCCGTCGCGGAGGATCTCGCCCCAGAAGGCGTCGATGAAGCTCTTGGACAGCGTGGTTCCCTCCGGCAGGTCACCGAAGCCCACGGCCCACTTGATGACGCGGGTGTCCTCGGCGTGCATCGTGAGCCGGTAGGAGTAGATGTGCCCCGCGCCCTCCGCCCAGTGGCCCCGCAGCTCCTGGTCGACCCGCAGGTTCCCCACGAAGCGGGCCGCCAGCGCCGACTGGGCCTGGTCGTTCCAGGAGCCGTTCGGACTCCCGGCCATGGGGATCCCCCGCAGATCGGCGATCGAGCCGCCCCGCTCCACCGGCAGTGAGTGCCCCTGCTGGTCGGCGGCCGAGAAGAGCGCGTTGTCCTCGGTGGTGTTGTTGACGACGGCACTCACCCCGTCACCGCTGTGGTCGAACCCGTAGGTGGAGAAGTCGTT
This sequence comes from Streptomyces sp. NPDC002018, assembly GCF_042890865.1. Taxonomy (NCBI): domain Bacteria; kingdom Bacillati; phylum Actinomycetota; class Actinomycetes; order Kitasatosporales; family Streptomycetaceae; genus Streptomyces; species Streptomyces sp. NPDC002018. Next base: position 232,170 of record NZ_JBIASO010000008.1, on the reverse strand, counting down.
GACGTGCGCGCCCGTCGGGATGGCGAGGATCTTGTCGCCACGCCCCGGGGTCTGACCCGCGTTGAAGTTGCTGCCCCGGTAGAGACAGAAGCTCCCCTCGGGGCAGGCCTCGGCACCCTGGCCGTAGATCAGTTCTGGTTCGTTGTCGCTCACTGCGCTCCCTTGACCGTTGACGGCTGACGCGGCTGCCCGGAGCCCGGCCACCGTGGCCGGTCCCGGGCAGCCGCCGGGTTCTGCGGACCGTGGCTGTCCCGGACGGTGTTCGAGGGCGGAGCCCAGCACATCGCGACGACGGGACGACGTATCGGCCGTCGCCACACTATGCGACAGATGTGTAACTCACCGTAGTGACACGTGCCTCCGGGGCAGGTCTGCCCGTATCTCTGCCGATCGATGGCGTCCGGTCCGCGCGGGGCCCGTACCCGGGCCCGTGTGATCCGCGGACCGGCGGGTTCAGCAGTCGCGGAACTCGGGCGACTGGTTGAGGATCTGCGAGCGCAGGGAGGTGAACCGGACGTGCGCGCGGCCGCCGACCGCCTCGGGGCGGAAGACGGCGACCCGGTGGCAGTTCATGAAGGCCAGGGTCACCCCGAAGTGCCGTTCCAGGCTGCCGCGGATCGCGTCGCTGGACAACGCCCGCAGAAGCTGGCCGCGGTCCTTCTCCGAGGGCGGCGGGGTGTGGTTGTCGGCGAAGTCGGCGGAACCGGACCGCAGTTCGTCGACCAGCCCGGCGATGAGCTGGTACGCGTACGGGAGTGAGCCGCGCACGGTGTCCACGAAATCCTTCTCGCGGACCTCGCCCTGTTCGGCGTCGGCGAGCAGTTCGGGGGAGACGTCGAGTGACATGACGAGGGTGTCCTCTCGGTTGCTGTTCATGGGGTGGGGGGTCGGCGGTGCCCGTCAGACCGTGGACATCGCGGCGGCCGTGGGCATCACGGCGGGTGAGGACGTCAGGGCGTCCGGGCCGTGCCGGAAGTCCGGGTCGATCTGCGTGGCGAGGTCGATGCCCGTGGCCTGGTTGGCCCAGGCCCTGGCGTTGCGCAGATGGAACTCGACGGCATGCTTCTGGAAGGCGGCCCAGTCCTTCGTACGGGCGTCGAGCGCGGAGCGCATCACGTCCAGCGCGTGCCGGTTGTGCGCCTCCAGGTCCCCCCGGGCCCGCCCCTGCTCCTGGGCCCGTACGAACGACGACTGCTCGCAGTGGGTCAGAAGGTCGTCACCGACATGCTCCTTGAGGAAGAGCAGATCGTCCTCACCGGTGACCTTGTTGCCGACGACCGCCAGAGGAATCCCGAACTCGCGTGCGTGGTCGCGGTACTGGCGGTGGACCGAGACGCCCTTGCGGGTGGGCTCGGCGACCAGGACCGTCAGATCGAACCGTGTGAACAGACCCGAGGCGAACGCGTCCGCGCCCGCCGTCATGTCGACCACGACATACTCGCCGGGGCCGTCCACGAGATGGTTGAGATACAGCTCCACCGCGCCGAGCTTGGAGTGGTAGCAGGCCACGCCCAGATCGCTCTCGTCGAACTCTCCGGTCACCATCAGCGGAACCCCGCCCACCTCCTGTACATGGCGGGTGTGCACCGGGTCGTCGCCGAGCAGGCGCAGCAGGGTGGAGCCCCGGCCGGGCGGGGTGGTCTTGATCATGGCCTCCCGCGAGCCGATGAGCGGATTTTCGCCCCGCAGAGTGTCCTTGATCTCGCCGAGGTGCGCACTGAGCGGTGGGGCGGTGAAGGAGCCGTCCCCGGCGGAGCCGCCCTCGGGGGAGCCGCCCACACGTGAGCCGCCCACACGTGGGCCGCCCATACGCGAGCCGCCCATACGCGAGCCGTCCTGCCCGGAGTCGGGCGCACCGGCGCCGAGAGCATCGGCGAGATGCTGGTTGATGTCGCCGTCGATGGCGAGGACGGGCGCGCCGGAGCGCGCGAGATGACGGGAGAAGAGAGCCGACAGGGTGGTCTTGCCGCTGCCGCCCTTTCCGGCGAACGCGACACGCATCAGTGGGCCGTTCTATTGGAAATGAATGTCATGTCGCTAGGTCTAGTGGCGTGTCTGAGTGCCTGTCAAATCGCGGCTCACTCAACTGGGTGGCTGGTGAAGAGGGTTGGGTGCCGGCACGTCAGGGGCGGTTGGCGGCCGGATCCGGCCGGGTCGGGGGGGATCCCCCCCCCGGGTGGCCGGCCGGGTTCTCCCGGTGAGGGCGAGACTGGCGGCCTTCCGTGATCGAGCGGATTCTTTACGTGACCGTACGGGCGGTCGAAGCGCCCAAGATGTGACCACTTGGCCCGCAAAATACAGTGGGACGAACGAAGCGAGGGCGCGCGGAGCAGCACAGGCGGAGGGGAAGCGGAAGAGAAGCGGAGGGGCAGGACGCGCGCGGAGAGGACGTCGCCATGAGCGGGAAGCGCGCGGATCCGGTACGCAGCGCGCAGCGGGCGGTCGAGACGGTGCGGGCGCAGGGAGTTCCGTATGTCTTCGGGGTCCCGGGAGCGAAGATAGACGCCGTCTACGACGTACTGGCCGACATGGGACCGCGGTTGGTGGTCTGCCGGCATGAGCAGAACGCCGTGTTCATGGCGGCGGCGATGGGCAGGCTGACCGGTATTCCGGGGGTGGTCCTGGTGACCTCCGGTCCCGGTACGGCCAATCTCGCCACCGGTCTGCTGACCGCGAATACCGAGCAGGACTCCGTCGTGGCCCTGTGCGGCGCGGTCGGCCGGGAGGACAGACTCAAGCGGACGCACCAGTCGATGGACGCCGCCACGCTGCTCAGGACGGTGACCAAGTTCACCGGTGAGGTCAACGATCCCGACAATGTGCCGGAGACGGTCGTCAACGCGTTCCGGGCCGCCACCACGGAGCCGCGGGGATCGGCCGCGGTGATCCTGCCGTCCGACGTCCTGGCGGCCCCGACCACCGCCGGGATCAGCCGACTGCTGCCCGTACCGTCGCTCGGCCCCGCCCCGGTGGAGACGATCTGGCAGGCGGCCGATCTCATCCGCGGCGCGCGGCGGCCGGTCCTGCTGGTGGGGACCCGGGCCGCGGACCCAGGAAGCTGCGCCGCGCTGCGGGCGCTGGTCGTGGAGACCGGGCTCCCGGTGGTCGAGACGTTCCAGGCGGCCGGCGTCATGTCCCGCGACCTGGAACGGTATTACGTCGGCCGGGTCGGTCTCTTCCGCAATCAGCCGGGTGATGCCGTCGTGGCCGAGGCGGATGTCCTGGTCACCGTCGGATACGACCCCGTCGAGTACGACCCGGTCCTGTGGAACACCGATGTGGACCGTACGGTCGTGCACATCGACTCGATCCCGGCGGCGGTCGACAACCACTACCAGCCGACGCTGGAACTGCGCGGCGCGGTGGCCGCGACGCTCACCGAACTGGTGAAGCCGCTGGCCGGACTGGTCCGGGGCGAGGCGTACCAGGCCGGTATCGCCCGTCGCCGGCGGGAGCTGGCCGAGATCGACGAGAGGGCCCGCGCCGCCGTCCCCACGGGCGACGGGCTCAACCCGGTGGCCGTCGTCCTGGGTCTGCGCGACGCGCTGGACGAGGACGCCACCGTCACCTGCGACATCGGATCGGTGTATATCCATATGGCCCGTCACTTCCGGGTCCACGAGCCGCGGCACCTGCTGTTCTCCAACGGGCAGCAGACGCTCGGCGTGGGCCTGCCCTGGGCCATGGCGGCCAGTATGGTGCGCCCCGGCACCCAGGTGGTCTCCGTATCGGGCGACGGCGGATTCCTCTTCTCCGGGCAGGAGTTGGAGACCGCTGTGCGGCTCGGGCTGACCTTCACGCATGTACTGATGCGGGACAACACCTACGACATGGTCGGCTTCCAGGAACTGCTGAAGTACGGCAGGAAGTCGGGCGTCCGGCTCGGCGACTACGACCTCGTGAAGTACGCCGAGGCGTTCGGGGCGCACGGCTGCCGGGTCACGACCCAGGACGAGTTCACCTCGGCACTGCGCCGGGCGCTCGCGGAGGAGGGGCCCTCCCTCATCGATGTGCCGGTGGACTACAGCCACAACACCGAACTGGCCGCCCAGCTCCACGACGACGTCTTCGAATGACCGGGACGGCGGCTTCGCATGACCGACCACGGCGACCGGGCAGGGCGACCGGGCAGGGCGACCGGGCACGGTGCCCCCGTACGAGGACCCGCTACGGGGCCCCCGTACGACGACCGAGTCCGGTGACCTCGGCAGCACAGGAGAGCGGGCAGACATGACTGCGTCCGACCACCACGCCTCGACAGAGCGGTTCCGGCGCTGGGCGCGCACGATGATCGCGCACCGTCTCGGGGACCCGGCGCTCCGCCGCCGGGCCCGTCCCGCCCGCGAGATCTATCAGTCGTCCACGATGGGCGCCCTGCTCGACGGGGTCTACGAAGGGGATGTCACCATCGCCGAGTTGCTGACCCACGGCGACTTCGGTCTCGGTACGTTCAACCGGCTCGACGGCGAGATGGTCATCCTCGACGGCACCTGCTACCACCTGTGGTCGGACGGCAGCGCCGCCGTGGCCGTGCCCACGGCCCGTACGCCCTTCGCCGTCGTGACCCGGTTCGACCCCCAGGGATCCATCCGGGTCACGGAGCCGACGGAGCGGGCCGCCGTCATCGCGCTGATCGACAGGGTGATCCCCAGCGCGAATCTCGTCCACGCCATCCGGATCACCGGCGCCTTCGGTTCGGTCCGCACCCGTACGGTCATGGAGCAGACACCGCCCTATCGCCCCCTGGTCCAGGCCACCGAGGGGCAGGTGGAGAGGACCTTCACGGACACCGGGGGAACGCTCGCCGGATTCCGCTCACCCGACTACGAGCAGGGCATCTCGGTGGCCGGTTACCATCTGCACTTCCTCGACGCCGCTCGTGAGAGCGGCGGCCATGCCCTGGACTTCCGGCTGGACGAGGGCGAGATCGCCATCAGCACGGCGTCGGAGTTCCATCTGAGCCTGCCCCGGTCGGGGAAGTTCCTGGAGGCCGATCTCAGCACGGACCATCTGGGCGAGCAGATCCGGCAGACGGAAGGCGGCTGACCCCTTCACTCCGGCCCACTCCGGTCCCCCGCTCCGGCCCACTCCGGTCCCGCCGTCCTCCTCCGGTTCCGCCGTACTCGCCTCCTGGGATGCCGTGCGCCGAAGTCGGTCCGCCCATGTGGCCTGTTCATACCGTGAGAGATCACTGAGCGCTTAGACTCAGGCCAAGGCTTTGATCGGGGCCGGTCCCGGCCGCGCACCGTACGGACCGGAACTGGTACACGGGCGTCCGCCGGGCGCGGGTCCGGGTACCCGGAAGGAGTGAAGGTGGCACCGCAGGGCTCTCCGGACGACCGATTCAACACCGGCGAGGCGCATTCGGCGCGCGTCTACGACTACATCCTGGGCGGCAAGGACAACTATCCGGTCGATCAGGAGGCCGGCGACGCGATGTGTGTGGGGTGGCCCGCGCTCCCCGTCCATATGCGCGCCAACCGGGAGTTCATGCACCGCGCGGCCCGTCATCTCGCGCGGGAGGAGGGCATCCGCCAGTTCCTGGACATCGGCACAGGACTGCCCACCTCGCCCAATGTGCACGAGGTCGTGCAGGAGGAGCGCCCCGACGCCCGGGTCGTCTACGTCGACAACGACCCGATCGTGCTGGCCCACGCCCGCGCGCTGCTGACCAGCTCTCCCGAGGGCCGCACCGCGTATGTCGACGCCGACATGCGTGATCCCGAGGCGATCATCGGCTCCGAGGAGTTCCAGGAACTCCTGGATCTGAAGGAGCCCGTCGGCCTCATGATCATCGGCATTCTGCACTTCATACTCGACAGCGACGACGACCACGGTCTCGTCCGGCGTCTTCTCGACCCGCTGCCGGTGGGCAGCTTCCTGGCCATGACCATCGGCACCGCCGATTTCGCCCCGGTCGAGGTCGGCAGGGTCGCCGTCGAGTACGCCAGCCGCGGTATGCCCATGCAGCTCCGCACCCGCGCCGAGGCCGAGAGCTTCTTCGCCGGCCTCGACCTGGTCGAACCCGGGCTGACCCAGGTCCATCACTGGCGGCCCGAGCCCGGTCGGCCGCCCATCGACGACCGTGACATCGCCATGTACGGCGCGGTGGCCCGCAAGAGCCACTGATCCGCCACGCTCCCCGCCCCGGCCCCTCGCGACGGCCCGGCCCCGCCTTCTCGGCCCGGCCGGGCCGTCGCCCGTACGGCGCGGCTTGGTGTCTTCGCGGGCCCCTGAGGGGCACCCTCACCGACACGTGAGGGCACGGCGGCCTCTCCCGTCGGCACGCTCTCCTGATGCCCGCGGAGTAGTGTGAATCTATCGAGGGTATGTCGCCGTCGGCCGTTTCGCCGGGGGCGTCCTCGATGAAGGACGAGGTCGGAGGCGTGGTCCTCCAGGAGGCGTGGTCCCATGATCGCGGCTGATGAACCGGGTGTACGGACGCGGGCAACGACGTATGTGCGCGGCAGATGAATCCGAACAGAGCCCGGTCGGCGCGATCGGCAGGGTGACCGTTCCGATTCCGGCGGACGGCCCCGGTGAGGTTCTGATTTCCGTACGGGGCGGCTCCGAGGCCTACGCGGCCTGGGCGGACCACCCGGTCGGCAGAAACCTCCGTGTGATCGTCGTGGAGTGCGTCTCGGCGCGCTCGGTGATCGTGGAGCCCTTCCCCGCCTGATTTGTTCCAGATCTCATCTCAGGCAGCACCATCTGAAGTAGCACGACAGGAGTCCGTCATGCTGTTCTGGCATGTTCCCGCGCCCAACGAGGCGATGCTCATATCCGGCTCCAAACGACAGGCGCAGGACACCCAGTTCCGTATCGTCACCGGTCACGGCAGCTTTGTGATGCCCGTCAAGCAGAAGGCCCGCATGCTGTCCCTGGCCCTGCGGGAAGCGGAGATCGTCGAGGACTGCGTCACCCAGCAGGGCATCAGGCTCAGGGTCCGCGCGGTGGCGGTGTTCAAGGTCGGTGACGACGCCGTGTCCATCGCCAACGCCGCCCGCCGCTTCCTGGCGGAACAGGAACGGATGGAGGAACTGGTCGGCCGGATCTTCGCCGGTCACCTCCGCTCCATCGTCGGCGGGCTGACCGTGGAACAGATCATCCGCGAGCGTGACCGGGTCGCCCAGGAAGTGAAGCAGGGCAGCCACAGCGAGATGGAGAAGCTCGGGATCGTCGTGGACGCGCTCCAGATCCAGGAGATCGACGACGCCACCGGCTATATCGACAATCTGGCCGCCCCGCACGCGGCGGCCGTCGCGAGCCAGGCGCGGATCGCGCAGGCCAAGGCGGACCAGGAGGCGGCCGAGCGCGAGCAGCAGGCCGCCGCGCTCAAGGCCGAGTACGAACGGGACACCGCGATCAAGCGGGCCGGCTTCCACGCCGAGACGGAGCAGGTCAACGCCCGCGCCGCACAGGCGGGACCGCTGGCCGAGGCCAGGTCCTCGCAGGAGACCATCGAGGAGCAGACGGCCCTGGCCGAGCGTCAGGCGCTCCTGGCCGCACAGCGGCTGGAGGCCGAGGTCAGGCGCCCGGCCGACGCCGAGGCGTACCGCCAGCGCACCCTCGCGGAGGCCGCGCGTGACCGGGCGAGGTTCGAGGCGGACGGCGGCGCGTACACCGAGCGCACCCTCGCCCAGGCGCAGGCCGACGCGAACACCGCCCGCGCCGGCTCGCTGAAGGACGGCAACCAGGAACTCATCGCGGCCAACCGCATCGTGGAGAATCTGCCGGCGCTTGCCGAGGCGGCCTCCCGGGGCATGTCGGGGGCCAATCTGACCGTTCTGAACGGCACCGACGGGGTCAACGACATGGCGGCGGGTCTGGTCGGCCAGGGCATGGCCATCCTCGACTCGCTGAGGAACGGGACCCTCGGGGCCGCCAAGGCGTCGAGCGTGAACGGCAAGCCCTCGCTCCGCGTCACCGACTCCAACTGACCCCGGCACACCGTCGCGGGATCTCTCGACGGGCGGCCCCGGACACGGCGTAGGCCCTGTCCGGGGCCGCCCGTCGAATGTCGGAAGGGCCCGCCGGCCCGGTGCGGTGATCCGCCGGCCCGGTGTCGCCGGCGCCCGTGTCGTCAGCGTCCGTGTCGTCAGCGTCCGTGTCGTCAGCGTCCGCGTGCGGCGATCATGGCGATCGTGATCAGCCCCAGCACCACCCACCCGAACCAGAGCCATCCATTGCTGCCGAGCACCGCCGTGTAGCCCGTCACCAGGACCAGCGCACCGACGGTCACCACGCCCATCGTCTTCGTGGATCCGGACATCTGGGTCCTCCTCCGGGGGCCGGGGCCGTGACGCCCATCGTCGCCCGCGACAGGGGGTTCGCGCTACTGGCTCCGGGCCCTGAGCGAGGCGAGATACGCGTTGTACTCCGCCAGCTCCTTGTCACCGTCACGGTCGGCGGCCCGGTCGGAGCGCCGCGCCTGCCGCTGTTCCGAGCGGTACCACTGGTAGACCAGCGCGATCAGCACCAGCACCGAGGGGATCTCGCTGAACGCCCAGGCGATGCCGCCCGCCGCGTTCTGGTCGCTGAGGGCGTCGATCCCCAGCGAGCCCGGGGGATCGCGGTACGCGGCGACCATCGGCTCGGTCGCCATCATCAGCGCGATCCCGAAGAAGGCGTGGAACGGCATGCCGGCGAAGAGTTCCAGCATCCGCAGGAGATGGCCGGGCCGGTGCGGTCCCGGGTCGATGCCCATGATCGGCCAGAAGAAGACCAGACCGACCGCGAGGAAGTGCACCATCATCGCGATGTGCCCCGCCCTGGAACCCATGAGGAAGTCGAAGAGAGGGGTGAAGTACAGCCCGTACAGGCTCGCGATGAAGAGCGGGATGGTGAACGCGGGATGCGTGATGATCCGCACGTAGCGGCTGTGCAGCACCGCGAGCAGCAGCTCGCGCGGGCCCTTGCGGCCGCGGCCCGCGACCGGCAGCGCACGCAGCGCCAGCGTCACCGGGGCCCCGAGCAGCAGCAGGATCGGGGAGACCATGCTGATCACCATGTGCTGGACCATGTGCACGCTGAACATGACCATGCCGTAGTCGTTCAGCGAGGTGCACATCACCAGCGCCACGGTCAGCACGCCGAGGACGAACGCGACGGTACGGCCCACGGGCCAGGCGTCACCGCGCCGGCGCAGCCGCACCACACCCCAGCCGTACAGGGCGAGCGCCAGCAGGCAGCCGATCAGGAAGAAGAGGTCGGGGGAGTACTCCAGTGCCCGTCCCAGCGTGAACGGCGGCAGATCCATGGTCGTGCCGTGCCCGCTGTGATCCATCCGTGTGCTCCCGTGGGACGTGACCGCTCACCCCGGCCGGATTCGTGCCGGTTGTCCGCACCAGCCTAGGCCCTGCCCGGAACAGGGCGCCGTCCGCCCCCGGACCGTACGGGACGGGCCGGACAGGACGTGGAACCGCCCCCGGCCGCAACGGCGGCCGGGGGCGGTTCCACGCCTTCGTACGGGACGGGGCCCTCGCGCCCTTCCTGGGGCCCAGGGTCAGAGCACGCACTCCGCCTCGGCGTACCGCTCCGCGGGCACCGTCTTGAGCGTCTCCACGGCCTCGCCCAGCGGCACCATGACGATGTCCGTACCGCGCAGCGCCGTCAGCATGCCGAATTCGCCCCGGTGCGCGGCCTCGACCGCGTGCCAGCCGAAGCGGGTGGCCAGGACCCTGTCGTACGCCGTGGGGGTGCCACCGCGCTGGACATGCCCGAGTATCACCGGCCTGGCCTCCTTGCCGAGCCGCTCCTCCAGCTCGATGGAGAGCTGCCGGGCCACGCCCGCGAACCGCTCGTGCCCGTAGACGTCCTTGCCGCCCTCGTCGAACTCCATGGAGCCCTCGCGCGGCTTCGCGCCCTCCGCGACCACCACGATCGCGAACCGCTTGCCCGCGGAGAAGCGCTTGCCGACCAGCTCGGTCAGCTCGCCGATGTCGAAGGGGCGCTCGGGCACGACGATGGCGTGGGCACCGGCGGCCATCCCGGAGTGCAGGGCGATCCAGCCGGTGTGCCGCCCCATGACCTCGACGATCAGGACCCGCTGGTGGGACTCGGCGGTGGTCTTCAGCCGGTCCAGCGCCTCCGTGGCGACACCGACGGCCGTGTCGAAGCCGAAGGTCACATCGGTCGAGGCGATGTCGTTGTCGATGGTCTTCGGTACGCCGACGATGGGCAGCCCGGCCTCGGAGAGCAGATGGGCCGCCTTGAGGGTGCCCTCACCGCCGATCGGGATGATCGCGTCGAGACCCAGCTCCGCCACATGCCCCCTGGCCCGCTCCACACCGTCCCGCAGATGCGCGGGCTGGACCCGGGACGAGCCGAGGATCGTGCCGCCGCGCGCCAGGATGCCGGCGACGCCGTCCAGGTCGAGCTTGCGGTAGTCGCACTCCAGAAGGCCCTTCCAGCCGTCGTGGAATCCGATCACCTCGTCGCCGTGGTCCACGACGGCGCGGTGTACGACGGACCTGATCACGGCATTGAGGCCGGGGCAGTCGCCGCCTGAGGTGAGCACACCAATTCGCATTGCCCGGGATACCTTTGCAACGTGGGCCGACGGCCGGACCCCATCGTCCGGACAGATCCCCGTCACCCTACCGGCGGGCGGCGGCGGGACCGAAACCCGCGTCCGACTGCTGGACACACATCCGTACGGCGCGGGCGGCCCGTACGGCCCCGCCGCACCCCGCCCCGGTCCCGGAGGAACCGGGGCGGGGCGGAGGCGGGGGAGACGCTGGCGGGGGCGCGGGCGGAGCCCGGAACGGGACCGCCGGGCCGGACCCGTCTCGGACGGCACCGCCGGGCCGGCCCGCCGCGGGGACCGTCAGGAGGGCTGGACGGCGGCCGCCACCCGCTCGGCGCGCAGCGCCTCGTACCAGCGGTCGTCCGTCGGCGGCAGCGCGTTCACATCGAGGGCCAGCTTCAGCAGCAGGTCCGCGATCTGCGGGTTGCGCGCCATCACCGGGCCGTGCATGTACGTACCGAACACGGTGTCGTTGTACGCGCCCTCCGTGCCGTCGCCCGTGCCGTTGCCCCGGCCGAGCCGGGTCCGCGCGAACGGGCGGGCCGACGGGCCGAGATGCGTGATGCCCTGGTGGTTCTCGAACCCCGTGAGCTGCGGCAGGTTCAGCCGGGGGTCGATGTCGGCGAGCACGTCGCCGACACACCGCTCGCCCTCACCACGGGTGGAGACCACATCGAGCAGCCCGAGTCCGGGCTCGCGCTCACCCAGGTCGTTGATGAACTCATGACCCAGGATCTGGTAGCCGGCGCAGACCGAGAACACGATGGCGCCGTTGGAGACCGCCCGGCTGAGCCCGCCGTCACGGCGCAGCCGCTCCGCGGCCAGCCGCTGCGGCCTGTCCTCGCCGCCGCCGATCAGATAGATGTCCCCGGACGTCGGCACCGGCTGGTCGCTGCGCACATCGACGCGGGTGACATTCAGACCGCGCTGCCGTGCCCGGCGTTCCACCACGAGAGCGTTCCCCTGATCCCCGTAGGTGCTCAGCAGGTCAGGGTAGATCCACACCAGCCGGAGGCTGTTGTCGCTCATTCTCGCTCGTCCTTCGGAGTTCCGTGAGGTCGTGTATCCCGACATGGACTCAGTTCCCCACCCGTCTGCGCAGATCCTGGAACGACGTGTAGTTGGCGATGGCCTCGATCCGTCCGGGCGGGGCCATCTGAACGGCCTCGTCGGGCGTCTCGCAGACCCGGAAGTCCAGTCCCGCGACCTCCAGGCGTACGGCGAGGTCCAGCTTGCGGTCGCCGATCACGAAGATCGGATGTCCGGCGAGCCGGGTGTAGTCGACGTCCCACAGCCAGGACGTGTCCGTGCCGTCCGCGCCCCGTGCGTTCACGGCGAGGATGACCGGTGTCGGCGGCGGATCGATCAGCGAGAAGGTCTCCAGCCAGCCCGCGGGGTTCTTCGCGAGCAGCAGTCGCAGATCACGGCCGAGGAACGACACCACGTCGTACCGGCCGGCCACGGCCTGCACCTGGTACATACGCTCCAGCGCCACCTGCGGCGGCACCCCGAAGGTGGCCGCGACGGCGGCCGAGGTGGCGGCGTTCGCCTTGTTGGCGCGTCCCGGCAACTGGAGATGGATCGGCCAGGCGGAGCCGTGCGGGTCGAGGACATGGTCGCCGTGGAGCGCCCAGCTCGGGGACGGCCTGCGGAAGCCGCACTCACCGCAGAACCAGTCGTCGCCGGGGCGCTGCATCACACCGCCGCAGGCGGGGCAGGACCAGGCGTCGTCCTTCCACTCCTGCCCCGCGGCCACCCAGACCACATTGGGGGAGGAGGAGGCGGCCCAGACGATCAGCGGGTCGTCCGCGTTGGCGATGACGACGGCCTTGGTGCCGGCGAGGCCCTCGCGCCACTTCTCGGCGAGCATCCGGGTCTCGGCGGCGCGGTCGAGCTGGTCGCGCGAGAGATTGAGCAGCGCGATCGCCTTCGGCGTGGTGTCGCGCGCCACACCGGCGAGATATTTCTCGTCGACCTCGATCACACCGTACTTGGCGTCGGAGCCGCCCGCGAGGGCCGAGGTGATGCCGGCCGGCATATTGGCGCCGAGCGCGTTGGAGACCACGGGCCCGGCTGCCCGCAGGGCCTCGGCGATCAGCCGGGTCGTGGTGGTCTTGCCGTTCGTCGCCGACACGAGGATGACGTCGAGGTGCTGCGCGAGCCGACCCAGCAGATCGGGGTCGAGTCTCAGTGCCACCTTCCCGCCGATCACCGATCCGCTGCCGCGGCCGGCGGCGCGCGACACCGCCGCAGCGGCCTTGCCCGCCGTCACGGCCAGCTTGGCCCGTGGCGTCAGCGGGTCCGTGTTGCCTGCCATCGTCCTTGATCCTCCTTGCGTCGGTCCGGGGTCAGCCTATCGAGATCCGGCCAAGGGCCCGAACCGCGGCACCGGGCGGGAAGGCGGAGGTCACGGTGACCGTACCCTGACCGGCATGCCTAACCGTTCGATCCCCGGCAGTGCCGGGAGAGTACGCCCCTTGAGAATGCTGGGCGATCCGGTGCTGCACGCCCCCTGCGAGCCCGTCACGGACTTCGGTCCCGCCCTGTCGGAACTGATCGAAGACCTCTTCGCGACCATGTACGCCGCCCGGGGGGTCGGGCTCGCGGCGAACCAGATCGGCGTGCCGCTGCGGGTGTTCGTGTACGACTGCCCGGACGACGAGGACGTCCGCCATCTCGGACACCTCGTCAATCCGCGGCTCACCCAGGCGGACGACATCGTTCTGCGGGGCCCCGAGGGCTGTCTGTCGCTGCCGGGCATCGAGGCGGGGACGGAGCGGTACGACCACGCCGTGGCCGAGGGCGTCGACCGGCACGGCGAACCGCTGCGGATCGAGGGAACGGGTTTCTTCGCGCGCTGTCTCCAGCACGAGTGCGACCACCTGGACGGAACGGTGTACTCCGACCGGCTCACCGGCCGGCGCCGCTCCAGAGTGCTGCGCGCCGCACGCCGGGCGCCCTGGTCCGGTCCCGCGACGACGGGCACGGGCGTCTGACGGCTCCCGGCTGTCCGACGGCTCCCGGCTCTTCTCCCCCCGGCCCGTCCGTGCCGTGGCGGGCCGGGGGGAGAAGAGCCGGGCGGCCGGGACCGGGATCCCGGGAGAGGTGCCCTCGCCGGAGCGTTCAGAACCCGGGGCCGCCCTCGCGGTCGTCGACCGCGGCCAGCCGGCCCCACAGCAGGTCCGCCAGGCTCCGTACCAACTGCTCGCGCGAGCACGGCCGTTCGCCGAGCCACCAGTCGCCGGCGGCGTGCATCATCCCGACGATGCCATGGCCCCAGACCCGGGCGAGCTGCTCACTGCCCGGACCGAGATCGACCCGTTCCTCGATGACCTTGGCGAGTTCCTCGCCGAGGCGGCGCAGCAGCGGGGCCGAGTGGCGGCCCACATCGAAGCCCTGCTCGGGCAGTTGGGTGTCCTCGGCGGGATGCATCAGGAACCGGTAGACCTGCGGGCGCGCCTCGATCGCGGCGAGATACGTGTCGAGCGTGGCCTCCACGCGCTGGCGCCGCTCCGCGGGCGCGTCGAGCGCGGTCCGCAGGGCGTCGAGCAGCGCGTCGGTGTGGCGCTTGGCGAGCGCGCGGTACAGCCCGCCCTTGTCGCCGAAGTGGCGGTAGAGAATGGGCTTGGTGATGCCCGCCTCGGCGGCGATGGCGTTCATGGAGGCGTGCGGGCCGTCCCGGAGTACGACCCGGTCGGCGGCCTCCAGCAACTGCCGCCTCCGCTGTCGCGCCGACCGCTGCTGGTCGGCCTGCTGTGTGGTCTCCATCGTGGTGTCTCCCCGCCCATGCGATTGCGTGACGCACCGGCAACGTAACACCCTGCCCGCGATCAATGCAGATCAGACCATGGCCGGTTGACATTCTCTACCTACCGGTAACAGACTGATGTTACCGTCGGTAACGTCGGTGAGCGACCGCAGTTGAGGACAACACAGTGCTGGAGGGGAACCGTGGCCGAGTTCACGTTTGAACTCAATGACGACCAGAAGCAGGTCCGTGACTGGCTGCACGGATTCGCCGCGGACGTCATGCGTCCGGCCGCCGCGGAGTGGGACGAACGTGAGGAGACTCCCTGGCCGGTCATCCAGGAGGCCGCCAAGATCGGTGTCTACTCCCTCGACTTCTACGCCCAGCAGTTCTTCGACCCCACCGGCCTCGGTATCCCGATGACCATGGAGGAGCTGTTCTGGGGCGACGCGGGCATCGCCCTGTCGCTCGTCGGTACGGGCCTGGCCGCCGTCGGCGTCCTCGCCAACGGCACCGAGGAGCAGATCGGCACCTGGGTGCCGCAGATGTACGGCGACGCCGACGATGTGAAGGTCGCCGCCTTCTGCTCGTCCGAGCCCGACGCCGGGTCCGATGTCGGAGCGATGCGTACCCGCGCGGTGTACGACGAGGCCAAGGACGAGTGGGTGCTGAACGGCACCAAGACCTGGGCGACCAACGGCGGCATCGCCCATGTCCATGTGGTGGTCGCCGTCGTCGACCCCGCGCTGGGCTCGAAGGGTCATGCGTCCTTCATCGTCCCCCCGGCCACCCCCGGCCTCTCCCAGGGCCAGAAGTTCAAGAAGCACGGCATCCGCGCCTCCCACACCGCCGAGGTCGTCCTGGAGGACGTCAGGGTCCCCGGGCACTGTCTGCTCGGCGGGAAGGAGAAGCTGGACGAGCGGCTCGCGCGGGCCCGTGAGCGGGCCGGCACGGCGGGCGGCGAGCGGGTGAGGAACGCGGCCATGGCCACCTTCGAGGCCTCGCGCCCGGCGGTGGGCGCCATGGCGGTGGGCACGGCCCGCGCGGCGTACGAGGTCGCCCTCGACTACGCGAAGACCCGCAGCCAGTTCGGCCGGCCGATCATCGACAACCAGGGCATCGCCTTCCAACTGGCCGACATGCGGACCCGGATCGACGCGGCCCGGCTGCTGGTGTGGCGGGCCTCCTGGATGGCGGTCACCGGCAAGCCGTTCACCTCCGCCGAGGGCTCGATGTCCAAGCTGTACGCCAGTGAGACGGCCCAGCGGGTCACGGCCCAGGCCGTGCAGATACTCGGCGGCAACGGCTTCACCCGGGAGTACCCGGTGGAGCGCATGCACAGGGACGCGGCGATCTACACGATCTTCGAGGGGACGAGCGAGATCCAGCGGCTGGTGATCGCCCGCACCCTGTCGGGCATGCCGATCCGCTGAGCCCCGAGGCCGCCGCGAGAGCGACGGCCCCGGTGAGCGCGGCTCAGCCGGGAAGCTGGGCCTCGATCGCGGCGACGACCTCGGGCGCCTCCGGCTCCGTACGCGGCCTGATCCGGGCGACCACCTCACCCTTGGGGGAGAGCAGGAACTTCTCGAAGTTCCACTGCACGTCCCCGGCCTCGCCCTGGGCGTCGGCCGTCTTCGTCAGCTCCGCGTACAGCGGGTGCCGGGTCTCCCCGTTCACGTCCGTCTTCTCCAGCAGCGGGAAGGTGACACCGTACGTCGCCGAGCAGAAGGTCCGGATCTCCTCCGCGGTGCCGGGCTCCTGCCCCGCGAACTGGTTGCTGGGCACGCCGACGACGGTGAACCCCCGGTCGCCGTACTGCTGCTGGAGCCGCTCCAGACCCGCGTACTGCGGGGTGAGGCCGCACTTGGACGCGACGTTCACCAGGAGGACGGCCTTGCCCTCGAAGGCGGCCAGGGTGGTGGGTTCACCCGTGAGGGTGCGCAGCGGGATGTCGTACAGAGTCATCAAGATCTCCTCGGTCTCCGGCGTTCTGCCTTCATTGTGGACCCGCGGGTGATCGCCGCCCCGGGCGGGCTGATAGAGCTGGGACATGCGCGAACCCCTGCTCGGCGACGGCGATGGCGGCACGGACGGCGGTACGGACGACGGCCGGCTGCCCGGTTCTGCACCGGACTCCGGCCCGCCCGGCCCCGGTCGCGAGATCAGATGCCGTATGTGCGGCAGACCGCTCACCGGCACGGCGTCGCGCCGCACCGGCCTCGGTCCGGCCTGTGACGCCAAACTCCATCCGCCCGCGCCGGACATCAGGACCCGTCGCCGCGAGGCCGACCAGGAACCGCTCCCCGGCGTCTGAGACCGGCTACGGCCCGGTCGCCTCCAGCCGCCGGAACAGGCCCTCCTGCACCACCGAGACCAGCAGCCGGCCCCCGCGGTCGTAGATCCGCCCCCGGGCCAGCCCCCGGCCGCCCGTTGCGATCGGCGACTCCTGGTCGTACAGGAACCACTCGTCCGCGCGGAACGGGCGGTGGAACCACATCGCGTGGTCCAGCGACGCCGTGTCGAATCCCCGCGGCCCCCAGAGCGGCTCGACCGGGATCCGTACCGCGTCCAGCAGCGTCATGTCGCTCGCGTACGTCAACGCGCAGGTGTGGACGAGCGGATCGTCGCCCAGCGGCCCCACCGCGCGCATCCACACCGCGCTGCGCGGGTCCGCCTCCTTGATCTCCTCCTGGGTCCAGCGCAGCCGCTCCACATATCTGATGTCGAAGGGCTGGCGCCGGGCCATCCGCTCCAGCGACTGCGGCAGCTGGCCCAGATGGGCACGCACCTCGTCGCCGACCGTCGGGAGCGTCTCCGGGTCGGGGAACTCCAGTCGCGGTGCGAGCTGGTGCTCGAAACCGCCCTCCTCCGGACGGTGGAAGGAGGCCGTCAGATTGAAGATCGTGCGCCCCTGCTGGACGGCGGTCACCCTGCGGGTGGTGAACGACCGTCCGTCCCTGATCCGTTCGACCTGGTACACGATCGGCACGCCGGGCCGCCCCGGCCGCAGGAAGTACGCGTGCAGCGAGTGGACCGGCCGGTCCCCGTCGGTGGTACGGCCCGCCGCCACCAGGGCCTGGCCCGCCACCTGGCCGCCGAAGACCCGTTGCAGGGACTCCTCGGGGCTGCGCCCGCGGAAGATGTCGACCTCGATCCGCTCCAGATCGAGCAGATCGACCAGCCGCTCGGCGGGGTTCGTCATGACGTGGTGCTCTCCTGTTCTCGTTCCCGTTCTCGTTCCCGTGCTCGGTGCCGTGCGGGTCCGGGGCCGGACCGCGGCAGGCCCCGGGGCCGTCCCACGGCCCTGCTCAGAGCTGGCCCACGGCCGTGACCCGCACCACGGCCAGGCCCTCCTCGTCGGAGGCCGCCAGATCGACCTCCGCGCTGATGCCCCAGTCATGGTCGCCGTTGGGGTCGGCGAAGGTCTGGCGCACCCGCCACAGACCGTGCGCCGGGTCCTCCTCGATGGCGAGCAGCTTGGGCCCGCGGGCATCGGGCCCGGTCCCCAGATCCTCGTACTCGTCCCAGTACGCGTCCATCGCCTCGCCCCAGGCGTCCGCGTCCCATCCCGACTCGCCGTCCAGCTCGCCCAGTTCCCCGACCCTGTCCAGGGCGGCCAGCTCGACACGGCGGAACATGGCGTTGCGTACGAGCACCCGGAAGGCACGGGCGTTGGCCGTGACGGGCCTGACCTGATCGGCCTTCTCCTGCGCCTGCTCGGCCGTCTCGATCTCCGGATTGGCGAGCTGTTCCCACTCGTCGAGCAGACTGGAGTCGACCTGGCGCACCATCTCACCGAGCCACGCGGTGAGATCCTCCAGGTCCTCCGACTTGAGATCGTCCGGAATGGTGTGTTCCAGTGCCTTGTAGGCGCCCGCCAGATAGCGCAGCACGATGCCCTCCGTCCTGGCCAGCTCGTAGAACGAGGTGAACTCGGTGAAGGACAGCGCCCGTTCGTACATGTCCCGGATCACCGACTTCGGCGAGACGGGATGGTCGCCCACCCACGGATGGCTCTTGCGGTAGGTGTTGTAGGCGTGGACGAGCAGCTCTTCGAGCGGCTTGGGGTACGAGACGTCCTGGAGCCGCTCCATCCGCTCCTCGTACTCGACACCGTCCGCCTTCATCGCGGCCACCGCCTCGCCGCGCGCCTTGTTCTGCTGCGCCGCGAGGATCTGCCGCGGATCGTCCAATGTGGACTCGACGACGGAGACCATGTCCAGCGCGTACGAGGGGGACTCCGGGTCCAGCAGCTCGAACGAGGCCAGCGCGAACGTCGACAGCGGCTGGTTGAGCGCGAAGTCCTGCTGGAGATCGACGGTGAGCCGGACGATACGGCCCTCCGCGTCCGGGGTCTCCAGCCGCTCCACCACCCCGCCGTCCAGCAGCGAACGGTAGATCGCGATGGCCCGCCGGATGTGCCGGAGCTGCTGTCTGCGCGGCTCGTGGTTGTCCTCCAGCAGACGGCGCATCGCCTCGAAGGCGTTGCCCGGCCGCGCGATCACCGACAGCAGCATGGTGTGGGTGACCCGGAAGCGGGAGGTCAGCGGCTCGGGATCGGAGCCGATGAGCTTGTCGAACGTGGTCTCCGACCAGGCCACAAAGCCCTCGGGGGCCTTCTTGCGCACCACCTTGCGGCGCTTCTTGGGATCGTCCCCGGCCTTGGCGAGCGCCTTCTCGTTCTCGACGACATGCTCGGGCGCCTGCGCCACCACCAGGCCCGCCGTGTCGAAGCCGGCGCGGCCCGCCCGGCCCGCGATCTGGTGGAACTCCCGGGCCCGCAGCGTACGGACACGATTGCCGTCGTACTTGGTGAGCGCGGTGAACAGCACCGTGCGGATGGGGACGTTGACACCGACGCCGAGCGTGTCCGTACCGCAGATGACCTTCAGCAGGCCGGCCTGGGCGAGCTTCTCCACCAGCCGCCGGTACTTGGGCAGCATGCCCGCGTGGTGCACACCGATGCCATGGCGCACATACCGGGAGAGATTGCGGCCGAACTTGGTGGTGAAGCGGAAGTTGCCGATCAGATCGGCGATCCGGTCCTTCTCCTCGCGCGTGCACATGTTGATGCTCATCAGCGACTGCGCCCGCTCGACGGCCGCGGCCTGCGTGAAGTGCACGATGTACACCGGTGCCTGCTTGGTCTCCAGCAGCTCGGTCAGCGTCTCGGTGATCGGGGTGAGCCGGTACTCGTACGACAGCGGCACCGGGCGGGTCGCGGACCGTACGACCGAGGTGGGCCGGCCCGTGCGGCGGGTCAGGTCCGCCTCGAAGCGTGAGACGTCTCCGAGGGTCGCGGACATCAGGATGAACTGGGCCTGCGGCAGTTCCAGGATGGGGATCTGCCAGGCCCAGCCGCGGTCCGGTTCGGCGTAGAAGTGGAACTCGTCCATCACGACCTGGCCGATGTCCGCGTACTTGCCGTCGCGCAGTGCGATCGAGGCGAGCACCTCGGCCGTGCAGCAGATCACCGGGGCGTCGGCGTTGACGGAGGCGTCACCCGTCAGCATGCCGACGTTCTCCGTGCCGAAGAGTTTGCACAGGTCGAAGAACTTCTCCGAGACCAGCGCCTTGATCGGCGCGGTGTAGAAGGTGACCTTGTCCTGGGCCAGCGCGGTGAAGTGCGCACCCGCCGCGACCAGGCTCTTTCCGGAGCCGGTGGGGGTGGACAGGATGACGTTGGCCCCGGAGACCACCTCGATCAGCGCCTCCTCCTGAGCCGGATAGAGCGTGATGCCCTGGCCTTCGGCCCAGGAGGAGAAGGCCTCGAAGAGGGCATCGGGGTCGGCGTCAGGCGGCAGCTGATCGATAAGGGTCACGCCCCCATCTTGCCTGCCTTCCCCCTGGATACGGGAACCGGCCGGGAAAGTGAAGATCACTAACGGTACGCTGGCCTGTCAACTGGGCTTCGGCACGCGGGGCTTCACCACAACTGCACTGGGGCGGGAACGAGCATGATGGGACCGGCACACTCACTGTCGGGGGCGGCGGCCTGGCTGGGAGTGGGTGCGGCGGCGGCTGCCGCGGGCCATGGAATGCCCTGGCCGGTCCTGGTGGTCGGCGCGCTGATCTGCGCGGGTGCCGCGCTCGCCCCCGACCTGGACCACAAGGCCGCGACGATCTCCCGGGCGTTCGGGCCGGTGTCGCGGACGCTCTGCGAGATCGTCGACAAACTCTCGTTCGCCGTCTACAAGGCCACGAGGAAGCCCGGTGACGCCCGCCGCACCGGCGGTCACCGCACACTGACCCACACCTGGCTCTGGGCGGTCCTGACCGGGGCCGGTGCCTCGGCACTGGCGTACGGGTTCGGACGCCGGGCGGTGCTCGCGATCCTGTTCGTCCATCTCGTGCTCGCAGTGGAAGGCCTGCTCTGGCGGGCCGCGCGGGTCTCCAGCGATGTGCTCGTCTGGCTGCTCGGCGCCACCAGCGCCTGGATCCTGGCGGACGTGCTGGACCAGCCGGGCAACGGCGCCGACTGGCTGTTCACCGCCCCGGGACAGGAGTACCTCTGGCTGGGCCTGCCGATCGTCCTGGGCGCGCTGGTCCATGACATCGGGGACGCGCTGACGGTGTCGGGCTGCCCGATACTGTGGCCCATCCCGCTGGGCCGTAAGCGCTGGTACCCGATAGGGCCGCCGAAGGCGATGCGCTTCCGGGCCGGAAGCTGGGTGGAGCTGAAGGTGCTGATGCCGGCGTTCATGATCCTGGGCGGAGTGGGCGGCGCGGCGGCTCTGGGCGTCATATAACGCACCGGGGCCGGTTGAGGACCGGTTCGCGGCCGTTTCGCGGCCGGGTACGCGGCGGGGGCGGCCCGGCGCCGGAAAGCCGGGCGCCCGGAGAGGCGGGGACGGCCGGTGCGGAACGCACCGGCCGCCCCCCTTTGCCGTTGCCGTCACCCGTGCCAGGACCGCCACAGCGCCGCGTACGCGCCGTTCGCCGCCACCAGCTCGTCGTGGCTGCCCAGCTCGCTGATCCGGCCCTCCTCGACCACCGCGATCACATCCGCGTCATGCGCGGTGTGCAGCCGGTGGGCGATCGCCACGACCGTACGGCCGTCCAGGACCTTGGCCAGCGAGCGCTCCAGATGCCGGGCCGCCCGCGGGTCCAGCAGCGAGGTCGCCTCGTCGAGGACCAGGGTGTGCGGATCCGCGAGCACCAGCCGGGCCAGCGCGATCTGCTGGGCCTGCGCCGGGGTCAGGGCCGTACCCCCGGAGCCGACCCCCGTGTCCAGCCCGTCGTCCAGCGCCCGTGCCCAGCCGTCCGCGTCGACCGCCCCGAGGGCCGCCCACAGCTCGGCGTCCACCGCGCCCGTGCGGGCCAGCAGCAGATTGTCGCGCAGCGAGCCCACGAACACATGGTGTTCCTGGTTGACCAGCGCGACATGCTGCCGCACCCGCTCGGCGGGCATCCGGGACAGCTCCGCCCCGCCGAGGGTGATGTGCCCCCGCCGCGGTCCGTAGATGCCCGCGAGCAGCCGGCCCAGGGTGGACTTCCCGGCTCCCGAGGGGCCGACCAGGGCCAGCCGGGTGCCGGGGCTGACATCCAGGGTCACCCGGTGGAGCACGTCGACGCCCTCGCGGTAGCCGAAGTGCACCTCGTCGGCGCTGACGTCCCGGCCGTCCGGCACGACCGAGGCGTCGCCCGCGTCCGGCTCGATCTCCCGTACCCCGACGAGCCGGGCGATGGACACCTGGGCGACCTGGAGCTCGTCGTACCAGCGCAGGATCAGACCCACCGGGTCCACCAGCATCTGGGCGAAGAGCGCGCCCGTCGTGAGCTGCCCGACCGTGATCCAGCCCTGGAGGACGAAGACACCGCCCATCACCAGCACGGCCAGGAAGATCGTCGTATGGGTCACATTGATGACCGGGAACAGCACCGACCGCAGCCACAGGGTGTACCGCTCCCACGCGGTCCACTCCTCGATCCGCCGCTCCGACAGCTTCACCCGGCGCCCGCCGAGGCGGTGCGCCTCCACGGTCCGGCCGGCGTCGACCGTCTCCGCGAGCATGGCGGCGACGGCCGCGTATCCGGCGGCCTCCGAGCGGTACGCCGAGGGCGCCCGCCGGAAGTACCAGCGGCATCCGGCGATCAGCAGCGGCAGCGCCACCAGCACCGCCAGCGCCAGGGGCGGCGCGGTGACCGCCAGCGCGCCGATCAGCAGCCCCGCCCAGACCACGCCGATCGCGAGCTGCGGCACGGCCTCGCGCATGGCGTTCGCCAGCCGGTCGATATCGGTGGTGATCCGGGAGAGCAGATCGCCGGTGCCCGCGCGTTCCAGCACACCGGGCGGCAGCCCCACGGCCCGGACGAGGAAGTCCTCGCGCAGATCCGCGAGCATCTCCTCGCCGAGCATCGCCCCGCGCAGCCGTACCAGCCGGGTGAACACCGTCTGCACGATCAGCGCGACGGCGAACACCGCCACCGTGCGCTCCAGACGCAGGTCCCGTGCGCCCGCGGCCAGATCCTCGACGATGCCGCCCAGCAGATACGGGCCGACCATCGAGGCGATCACCGAGACCGCGTTCACGGTGACCAGCAGGATGAACGCCGCGCGGTGCCGGCTCAGCAGCTCCCTCACATAGGCCCGTACGGTCGCGGGGGTCCCGACCGGCAGGGTCGTCGCCGACTCCGGGGCCGCCGGGTCGTACGCCGGTGGCGCCACGCCGATCATGCTGATTCCTCGATCTCTTCCCGGGCCCGCGCGGACGCCGGCTCCATGACGGGTTCGCGCTCCACGCGCTGTTCCTGTTCGGTCTCGCGGGTGACGACGGCCCGGTAGCCGGCGTCGTTCCGTACCAGCTCACGGTGGACACCCACCGCCGCGACCTCGCCCTCGTGGAGGAAGACCACCCGGTCCGCGTGGTCCAGCAGCAGCGGCGAGGAGGCGAACACGACGGTCGTGCGGCCGGCCCGCAGCTCCTTCACCCCCTGGGCGATCCGCGCCTCCGTATGGGAGTCCACGGCGGACGTCGGCTCGTCGAGCACCAGCACCTCGGGATCGGTCACCAGCGAACGGGCCAGTGCCAGCCGCTGGCGCTGGCCGCCGGAGAGCGAACGGCCGCGCTCGGTGATCCTGGACCGCATCGGGTCACCGCTGCCGTCCACCGACGCCTGGGCCAGCGCGTCGAGCACATCCGCGCACTGGGCGGCGGCCAGCGCCTTCTCCGGCTCGACCGCCCCGGAGGACGGGATGTCCAGCAGCTCGGTGAGCGTGCCCGACAGCAGCACCGGATCCTTGTCCTGGACGAGGACACTGGCCCGCGCCGCGTCCAGCGGCAGATCGTCCAGCGCCACCCCGCCCAGCAGCACGGACGGGCTCTTCTCCTCCTCGGTCGCATGGCCGCCGAGCCGCTCGGCGAGCCGCCCGGCCGCGTCCGGATCACCGCAGACCACGACGGTCAGCAGCCCGGCCGGGGCGAGCAGACCGGTGGCGGGGTCGTACAGATCCCCCGTCGGCCTGGCGTCGTCGAGACCGCCGCGCTCGTCCTCGAACGTGGTCCGCTCCAGCGACAGCACGCGCGCGGCACGCCGCGCCGAGGGCCGGGAGAAGGAGTACGCCATGGCGATCTCCTCGAAGTGGCGCAGCGGGAAGAGCAGCAGGGTCACCGCGCTGTAGACCGTGACCAGACCGCCGACCTCGATCCGTCCGTCCAGGGCGAGCCGTGCCCCGTACCAGATGACGGAGATCAGCATGACGCCCGGCATCAGCACCTGGATCGCCGAGATCAGCGACCACATCCGCGCGCTGCGCACGGCGGCCTCGCGCACCTCCTGCGAGGCGGCGCGGTAGCGGCCGAGGAACAGCTCCTCGCCGCCGATGCCGCGCAGTACCCGCAGCCCGGCGACCGTGTCCGAGGCCAGTTCGGTGGCCTTCCCGGCCTTCTCGCGCTGGACGTCGGCCCGCTGGGTGGCACGGGGGAGCAGCGGCAGGACGGCGAGGGCGAGGACCGGCACGCCGACGGCGACCAGCGTCCCCAGCTCCGGCAGGTACAGGACCAGCCCGACGCAGATCAGCACTATGGCGATCGCGGCGGCGAGGAAGCGCGAGAGCGCCTCCACGAACCAGCCGATCTTCTCGACATCGCCGGTGGAGACGGCGACGACCTCACCGGCGGCCACCCGACGGGTCAGCGCGGAGCCCAGCTCCGCGGTCTTGCGGGCCAGCAGTTGCTGGACACGCGCGGCGGCGGTGATCCAGTTGGTGACGGCGGAGCGGTGCAGCATGGTGTCGCCGACGGCGATGGCGGCGCCGAACAGCGCGATGAGGCCGCCGGCGAGCGCGAGCCTGCCGCCCGAGCGGTCGACGACCGCCTGGACGGCGAGCCCGGCGCCCACCGAGAGCCCCCCGATACCGGTGAAGTGCACCAGGCCCCAGGCGAGCGCCTTGAGCTGGCCGCCGAGCTGGTTGCGTCCGAGCCACAGCAGGAACCGTGGGCCTGACCGAGCGTCGGGGATCCCTGGATCGGGATACGGAAGGTCGCGAATCTGCATGATGTCCCATGACTCGTGGAGTGGCCCAAACCGTGCAAGGTTCGCCCTGGCGGAGTGCCTGAGGCAACGGGTTTTCCGCGTGGAGCGCGAGATCGAGCCAGTTGAGCGATGCCACGGGGACATTCCGGGATGCGTCCCGGAGTGACGCCCGGGGCGGGTGGCCCTGGCGCGATCTCGCTCCGGCCCGGTCCGGGGCGGAGCGTGTCACCGTACGGTCGGATCCGGTGCCGTACGGTCGGATCCGATGTGATCCGGTCCCGTACGTCACCGGTCCGGTCCGGGAACTGTCGGCGCGGGTTGGCCCGTCCGGGTGGGCGGCGGGGAGCGGCCGGGAGCGGCCGGGGGCGTCGGGGCTTCGGGGGCGTCGAGGGTGTCGAGGGTGTCCCGAGGGGACATCCGGGTGGGGTGTCCGGTGGGGTGTGCGGCGCGGACCGGCCGCACGCGTCCGCGGTGGCCGCGGTGCTCAGCAGTGCCGGTGAGCGCCCCCGTCGACCAGGGTCGACAGCAGTCCGCCGAACACGTCCCGCTGGTCCGCGGTGAGCGGCGCGAGGATGTCCTCCGCCGCGGCCCGCCGCGCGCCGCGCAGCGCCCTCAGGGTGGCCCGGCCGCTGTCGGTCAGCTCGATCCGTACGACCCGGCGGTTGGTCGGATCGGGTGCGCGCCGCACCCAGCCGCTCGCCTCCAGACCGTCCACCAGGCTGGTCACGGCCCGGGGCACCACTTCGAGCCGCTCGGCCAGATCGGCCATCCGGGGCGGCTGGTCGTAGAACGCGACCGTACGCAGCAGCCGGGCCTGGGCGGGGGTGATGCCGATCGGCTCCATCTGCCGCTTCTGGACGCGCTGGAGCCGGCGGGTCAGCCGCAGCAACTGCTCGGCCAGCATGCCGTCGGCGTCGGGGGTGCTCATGCGGGAACAATATCAGGACACAGTTCATTGTGTACATAGGTAACAGTGAGCTAGGCTCTCAAAAGCATCCGATCCGTGCTTCCACGGAAGCCCTCCCGCTCGTCGAAGGAGCCCATGAAACCCGAGGAATCCACCTGGACACCCCCACCCCGCCCGGCCCGGACGGACCACGCGGGGGAGCCGGAGCCGCCCGCGCAGCTCCGGCGCATCTTCGCCCTCTTCCGCCCCTACCGCGGCCGGCTCGCGATCGTGGGGCTGCTGGTCGGCGCCTCGTCGCTGGTCTCGGTCGCCTCGCCGTTCCTGCTCCGCGAGATCCTGGACACCGCGATCCCGCAGAGCCGTACCGGACTGCTCAGTCTGCTCGCCCTCGGCATGATCGCCACCGCGGTCGTCAACAGCGTCTTCGGTGTGCTCCAGACGCTGATCTCCACGACGGTCGGCCAGCGGGTCATGCACGATCTGCGCACCGGCGTCTACAGCCAGCTCCAGCGGATGCCGCTCGCCTTCTTCACCAGGACGAGGACCGGTGAGGTCCAGTCCCGTATCGCCAACGACATCGGCGGTATGCAGGCCACCGTCACCTCGACCGCGACCTCCCTGGTCTCCAACCTCACGGCCGTCGTCGCCTCGGTCGTCGCCATGCTCGCCCTGGACTGGCGGCTCACCGCCGTCTCGCTGGTCCTGCTGCCGCTGTTCGTCTGGATCAGCCGGATAGTCGGCCGCGAGCGCAAGAAGATCACCACCGAGCGCCAGCGCCAGATGGCCACGATGGCGGCCACCGTCACCGAGTCCCTCTCCGTGAGCGGCATCCTGCTCGGGCGCACGATGGGGCGCGCCGACTCGCTGACCAAGTCCTTCGCCGACGAGTCCGAGCGCCTGGTCGACCTGGAGGTCCGGTCGAACATGGCGGGGCGCTGGCGCATGTCCACCATCGGCATCGTCATGGCCGCCATGCCCGCCGTCATCTACTGGGCGGCGGGCATCACGATGGGCGCCGGGGGCAGCGCCGTCTCCCTCGGCACGCTCGTGGCCTTCGTCTCGCTCCAGCAGGGCCTGTTCCGCCCCGCCGTGAGCCTGCTCTCCACCGGAGTGCAGATGCAGACCTCGCTCGCGCTGTTCCAGCGCATCTTCGAGTACCTCGACCTCCCGGTCGACATCACGGAGCCCGAGCGGCCGGTCAGGATCGACAGGATCCGCGGTGAGGTGCGGTTCGACGACGTCGACTTCGGCTATGACGGCACGGGCGGGCAGCCGACCCTCCAGGGGATCGGGCTGACCGTCCCGTCCGGCGGCAGCCTCGCCGTCGTCGGGCCCACGGGCTCGGGCAAGTCGACCCTCAGCTATCTCGTGCCCCGGCTGTACGACGTGACCGGCGGCCGGGTCCTGCTCGACGGGGTGGACGTCCGGGAGCTGGACTTCGACACGCTCGCACGGGCTGTCGGAGTGGTCTCCCAGGAGACTTATCTCTTCCATGCCTCCGTCGCCGAGAATCTGCGCTTCGCCAAGCCCACGGCCACGGACGAGGAGATAGAGAAGGCCGCCAGGGCCGCCCAGATCCATGACCACATCGCCTCGCTCCCCGACGGATACGACACGCTGGTGGGCGAGCGCGGATACCGCTTCTCCGGAGGGGAGAAGCAGCGGCTCGCGATCGCGCGCACGATCCTGCGCGACCCGCCGGTGCTGATCCTCGACGAGGCGACCAGCGCGCTGGACACCCGTACCGAACACGCCGTGCAGCAGGCCATCGACGCGCTCTCCCGGGGGCGCACCACGATCACCATCGCGCACCGGCTCTCCACCGTCCGGGACGCGGACCAGATCGTGGTGCTCGACGCGGGCCGTGTGGCCGAGCGGGGCACCCATGACGAACTGCTCCGTCAGGACGGGCGCTATGCCGCCCTGGTCCGCCGGGACAGCCTGCCGGGACACACCGACGAGCTGGCTCCGGTCATCACCTGAGCACGGCCATCGTCTCTGAGCACGGCCATCGTCTCTGAGTACGGTCATCACCTGAGCACGCGAGCGACTCCGTGGGACGGGGGAGCGACGGCACCGCCTCCGGGCATTCGTTCACCAGGATGGTCGCTGTGCGTACACGAATCACCCGTCCGTACGCATGCCACCCGTGTCGCCGCACCTCAGGTGCCGGGATCGGCGATCACTCGGGGTTACCGTGCCCATATGATGAACGAGCCGCCGGGGACGAGACCCGGTCGCAGACCCCGTCTGACCCGCCGTGGCCGGCTGGTCCTGCTGGTGGCCGGCACCCTCGCCGTCGGGGCGGCGGTGCTGGTGCCCGTACTCCTGATGGGCGGGGAGAGCGGCGACGAGAAGACCTCGACACTGGTCATTACCGAAGGGCGACGCGCCTCCGAGGTGTACGCCCTGGTCGACAAGGCCCTGGAACTCCCGAAGGGCACCACCAAGGACACGGCGACCGCGGCGCGGCTCAAGCTGCCGGAGGCGGCCCGGGGCAACCCCGAGGGTTTTCTCTTCCCGGCCACGTATCCGATCAATTCATCGACCACTCCGGCCGGTCTGCTCAGCTATATGGTCAACACCGCGAGTCAGAAGTTCACGGGCGACCATGTCACCGCGGGCTCCCAGCGCAACGGTATGACGACCTATCAGTCCGTCACCATCGCCAGCATCGTGCAGGCGGAGGCCGATTCACCGACCGACATGGCCAAGGTCTCCCGGGTCGTGCACAACCGGCTCGCCCTGGGCATGCCCCTTCAGATGGACTCGACCCTCAACTACGCGCTCCGCCGCAACACACTCGACACCACCCAGGCCGACACGAAGATCAACAGCCCGTACAACACCTATGAACGCAAGGGCCTGCCGCCGACCCCGATCGGGAACCCGGGGGAGGAGGCGATGAACGCGGCGCTCAACCCCTCGCGCGGCGAGTGGCTCTACTTCGTCACCGTGGCGAAGGGCGACACCCGCTTCACCAACAACTACTCCGAGCACCAGAAGAACGTCGAGGAGTTCAACGAGAACCGCACCAAGGCGAAGAGCTGAGGGCGGCGGTCGTCCGATCGGCCGGCGCGACCGACCGGTGAGCAGTGAGACATGAGGTGAGGGGTGCCGGGGTGCCGGGGTGCCCGGGGCCGCGCTGCGCCTGGGGCGCGCGGTGCTTCGAACGCGCGCTGCCTGGGACGTGTGGCGTCCGGGGAGGTGTGGCGTCAGGCCGCCGTCGCGGGCTCGCGCTCCAGCAGCCGCTTGATGTCCCGTACCGCCGCCCGCCCGGCCCTGTTGGCGCCGATGGTGGACGCCGAGGGGCCGTATCCGACCAGATGGACGCGTTTGTCCCGTACCGCCCGCGTTCCCTCGACCCGGATACCGCCGCCCGGCTCGCGCAGCCGCAGCGGTGCGAGATGGTCGATGGCGGCACGGAAACCGGTCGCCCAGAGGATCACATCGGCCTCCACCGTCCGTCCGTCGGCCCAGGCCACCCCCTGCGGGGTGATCCGGTCGAACATCGGCAGCCGGTCGAGTACCCCCTCCTCGCGCGCCCGGCTGATCGCCTCGTTCACCGGCAGCCCGGTCACCGAGACCACGCTCTGCGGCGGCAGCCCCTGGCGTACCCGTTCGTCGACGAGCGCGACGGCGGCCCGTCCCTGCTCCTCCCCGAACGGACCCTCGCGGTAGACCGGCGGGCGCCGGGTCACCCAGGTGGTGTCCGCCGCCACCTTCGCGATCTCCATCAGATGCTGTGTGCCCGAGGCCCCGCCGCCCACCACGATCACGCGCAGCCCGGTGAACTCCTCGGGGCCCGGATAGTTCACCGTGTGCAACTGCCGCCCCAGAAAGGTCTCCTGGCCCGGATAGCGCGGCCAGAACGGCCGGTCCCAGGTGCCGGTGGCATTGATCAGCGCGCGGGCCGACCAGTTCCCCTCGGAGGTCTCCACCAGCAGCCGCCCGCCGCCGCCCTCACGTACCGCCGTGACATCGACGGGCCGGTGGACCCGGAGTCCGAAGCGCTCCTCGTACGCGGTGAAATAGCCGCCGATCACCTCGGAGGAGGGCCGGTCGTCGTCGGCGGGCCGGGTGATCAGTTCCATACCGGGGAGCGCGTGCATGCCGTGGACCTTGCCGTACGTCAGCGAGGGCCAGCGGAACTGCCAGGCACCGCCCGGCCGCGGGGCATGGTCCAGCACGACGAAGTCGCGGTCCGGTTCGAACCCGGACCGCCGCAGATGATGGGCGCCGGACAGACCCGCCTGTCCGGCGCCCACGACCACCACATCGATGTCCCGTACCCCGAAGTCGTTCACGTTTCCACAAACAGCCTCGGTACCGGGAATCTTCCCGCGCACCGGAGGCGCTGCCGCCGGTGCGCGGTGCGCGGTGCGCGGTGCGCGGTGCGCGGTGCGCGGTGCGCGGTGCGAGGCGCGCTGCCCCGTCCCGTCGGCGCGTGGTCCGCTCAGCGGCCCCCGGCGAACAGCAGCGGCGCGCCTCCGGGCGCGGACGCCGGCCGGCCGTTCGCCGCGGGCACGCCCAGCAGCGGGGAGGCCGGGATCCGCGCCAGCAGCCCGCGCCTCGCCAGCTCGGGGGTCACCCCCTCGCCGAACCAGTACGCCTCCTCCAGATGCGGATAGCCGGAGAGCACGAAGTGCTCGATCCCCAGCTCGTGGTACTCCTCGATCCGGTCGGCGACATCGGCGTGGCTGCCCACCAGCGCGGTGCCCGCGCCGCCGCGGACCAGACCGACCCCCGCCCAGAGATTGGGCGAGATCTCCAGCCGGTCGCGGGAACCGCCGTGCAGGGCGAGCATCCGCTGCTGGCCCACCGACTCGCTCCTGCCCAGCGCCTGCTGGGCCGCCGCGACCGTCTCGGGATCGAGATCGTCGAGCAGCCGGCCCGCCGTCGCCCAGGCCTCCTTCGCGGAGTCCCGCGAGATGGTGTGCAGCCGGATGCCGAAGCGGACCGTACGGCCACGCTCCTCCGCGAGCCCCCTGATCCAGTCGATCTTCTCCTTCACCTGGTCCGGCGGCTCGCCCCAGGTCAGATAGACATCGACATGCTCGGCGGCGACCGGTCCCGCCGCGGCCGACGAGCCGCCGAAGAAGATCTCGGGCAGCGGGTTGGGCGGCAGCGCGGTCAGCCCGCCCTCCACCTGGTAGTGCTCACCGTCGAAGTCGTAGGGGCGTCCGCCCCAGACACCACGGATCACCGACAGGAACTCCGCCGTCCTGGCGTACCGCTGGTCGTGGTCGAGATGGTCGCCGAAGCGCCGCTGCTCGGTCGAGTCACCGCCGGTCACCACATTGAGGAGCAGCCTGCCGCGGGTGACGCGCTGATAGGTGGCCGCCATCTGCGCCGCAAGCACCGGTGAGATCAGCCCCGGCCGGAAGGCCACGAGGAACTTCAGCCGCTCCGTCTGCTGCGCGAGGGCCACCGTCGTCAGCCAGGAGTCCTCGCACCAGGTGCCCGTAGGCGTCAGCACCGCCTCGAAGCCGAGCTGTTCGGCCGCCTTGGCGATCTGCGCGAGGTATTCGATGTCGGGCGCCCTGACCCCGCTCACCGGCGTGATCCTGGAGCGCTTGATGCCGCCGTCGGTGTACGCGTGACGGTCCACGAGGGTACGTCCGTCGCCCCCGGTCGGCAGGAACCAGTGCAGATGGATGCTCATCGGGATGAGGCCTTTCCGTAGCTGCGCGCCGGCGAGGTCGACGGTGGCAGGTCCTTGTTGAAGCGGTCGTCCACGTAGTCGGCGAAGTCGAAGCGGCGCGGAATGAGTTTCAGATCGGCGAAGGTGTCGGCGATGCCCTGCTCGGAGTCGACAACGGCCTGGTCGAGGGCGACCGGCACCCGGGTGCCGTGGGTCAGCTTCACGGCGCCCAGGGCCACCTCGTACGGCAGTCCGGTCTCCTTCGCCCAGACCTTCGCCCACTCCTCGGGGTGGTCGAAGACCCAGTCCTGCGCCCGGCGCAGCCGCTCGACATAGTCGCCGATGGCCTCGGCCTTCGCCTTGTCCGCCAGGGCGGAGGGGGCGGCGACCTGGAAGTTCAGACCGTTGACGACGCCCTCACCGTCGGTCAGCACCCGTCCCTGCCCGGCGTGCAGCACCTGCGAGGTGTACGGGTCCCAGACCGCCCAGGCGTCCACCTTGCCACTGGTGAACGCGGCCAGCGCGTCGGCCGGCTGCAACAGGGTGACCTTGATGTCGTCCAGGGTGAGCCCGGCCTTCTTGAGCGAGGCGACGAGCTGGTAGTGCGCCGAACTGCCCTGGGCGACGGCGACCGACTTCCCCTTGAGCTGGGTGGTCCTGGTGAGGGGCGAGTCCTCGGGTACGAGAATGGCCTCGCCCCGGGCGGAACCATGGGTCGCGGCCACGACGATGATCTTCGAGTCGGCTCCGGCGGCGAAGACCGGTGGGGTGTTGCCGACGGAACCGACGTCGACCGCCTCGGCGTTGACGGCTTCGAGCATGGGTGGTCCCGAGGTGAAGGTCGACCACTTGATCCGGTAGGGGAGATCGTCGAGTTCACCGGCCGCGCGCAGGACCGCCTCGGAACCGCCCTTCTGGTCACCGACGGCGAGGGTCACGGCACCCTTGCCGTCGACGCTGCCGCCCGCGCCGCCCGAGCCGTCGGCGGACGAGGTGCCGGAGCAGGCGGCGAGCAGCAGGGTGAGGGGGAGGAGGACGGCGGGCAGGAAGCGTTTCATGGGGTGTCAGGCTTTCTGGGAGGGGGGACGGGGAGAAAGGGAACGGGGAGGGAACGGGGAGGGGACGGGTTGGGTTTGACGGGAGGGGGCCGGAACGTACGGAGGGCGAGCACGCCGGAACGCCCCGCAGTGCGACACCGGACGCCACCGCGCGGGACCGCTGCGGTGCGGCGCCGCGACGGCGACGGCGCCGGGGTCCGGTACGCGCCACCGCACGGCGACGGCACTGGAGCGCGGCACGCGGCGTGGGGCGCGGAGCACGCGGCACCCGTACGGCAGGTACGTGCACGGCGGTACGTGGAAGTGGCACCGGGGCGCCGCGCCGTATCAGGCCGCGGTTCCGGGAGCGGCGGGTTCGTCGACGCCCAGTTCGGTGAGCAGCCGGGAGCGCAGCACGGCGAAGCCGGGATCGCCCACGGAGCGTGGACGGTCCAGCGCCACCTTCGTCTCGTACGCGATGACACCGTCGCGCATCACCAGCGCCCGGTCCGCGAGGAGCAGTGCCTCCTCCACGTCATGGGTGACCAGCAGGACCGCGCAGCCGCGCCGCTGCCACAACTCGGCGACCAGCCGCTGGGCGTTGAGCCGTGTCAGGGCGTCCAGCGCGCCGAACGGCTCGTCGAGCAGCAGCAGATCGGGTTCCCGTACGAGCGCCCTGGCCAGCGAGGCGCGCTGAGCCTCCCCGCCCGACAGCGTCTTGGGCCAGGCACCGGAGCGGTGGGTCAGTCCCACTTCCTCCAACGCGCTCTCGGCCACGGCCCGTTGGGGCTTTCCGTCGAGGCCGAGCAGAACATTGCGCCAGACCCGTTTCCAGGGCATCAGCCGTGGCGCCTGGAACGCGACGGCGCGCCGCTTCGGTACGAGTACCGTGCCCTCGATCTCGCGGTCGAGCCCCGCCAGCACCCGCAGCAGGGTGGACTTGCCGCATCCGCTGCGGCCCAGCAGCACCGTGAACTCCCCGGGCCGCAGGGTCAGATCGAGCTTGTCGATCACCGGCCGTCCCTCGAAGGACCGGGTCAGCCCCTCGACCCTCACCGCGACGCCGTCGGAGGCGGCGGAGGCAGCGGCGGCAGAGACAGCGGCGGCAGAGCCGGCGGAGCGGGAGACGTCGGTCGCGGCGGAGCGCGGGCTCACTGTCCCTGGAAGGTCGGTCGCCATTGCAGCAGCAGCCTTTCGAGAGTGCGGACGACGGCATCGGCGAGCAGACCGAGAAAGGCGTAGACGACCAGGCAGACGACGATGACATCGGTACGGAAGAACTCCCGGGCCTGGTTCATCAGGAAGCCGATGCCGGCGTCGGCGTTGATGGACTCGCCGAAGACCAGCGCGAGCCAGGCGGTGGCGAGCGAGTACCGCAGACCGGTCATCGCGCCGGGCAGCGCCCCCGGCAGCACGACATGCCGGATCAGCCCCCACCGGCCGAGCCCCAGTGAATGTCCCGCCTCGATGAGCTGCTCGTCGACCCCGCGGATCCCCGCGTACACATTGAGATAGAGGTGGAAGGCGACTCCGAGCGCGATGAGCGCGATCTTGGGCGCCTCTCCGATGCCGAGCCAGATGATGAAGAGCGGGATCAGCCCGACCCAGGGCACCGTACGCAGCATCTGCACGGTCGCGTCGACCAGATCCTCGCCGAGCCGGGACAGCCCCGAGACCAGCGCGAGGGAGATGCCGATGACCCCGCCGAGCAGCAGACCGACGGCGACCCGCTGGAGCGAGACGCCCATGGCGGCGGGCAGGGTGCCGTCCGCGATCAGATCGCCCGCGGCCCCGGCGATCGTGCCGGGCGAGGCGAGGATGTCCTCGTGGAGCACGCCGGTCGCGCTGAGCACCTGCCAGAGGAGCAGAAGCAGCAGCGGCCCGACGGTGCGACGCAGCCACCGGGGCACGGAGCGCCGCCGGGAGCCGGGCACGGACGAGGGGGTGATCGGCTCCAGATCGGGTCGCTGATTCTTGGACAGGACGGAAATATCCGGCGGGGCATGGCCGAGAGTCATAACAGCTCCACGGGGGCGAAAGAGCGCGGGAGGGGGGAAGTCGCGGCTCGATGTCCGTATACGGCGGTGCCGGACGGCACGCGGTCAGGGGGTTACGGCACTCATCCGGGAAGGAAGCCGGGGCATGTCCGGCGGGGAGAACGGCGCGGGCGCCGGAAAAGGATCAGTGGCCGCGACAACACGCGGCGGACGCCACCCGCAGCAGGTCGATATGACCGCGCGTGGTGAGCAGAGCTGATCGCAACATGGCGCAGAACGTAGCGAGCGTTTCCGGATCAGGTCAATGGTGTCTCGGCACGCGGACGCGCGATCCCGAGGGGCGGGCGGCAGGATGGAGGGATGTCCGACGCGTTCACCACCAGAGTCCTGAACATCACCACCGGCACCCATGAGGTGGTGACCGATCTGACCGACGCCTGCGAGGAGTTCCTCCAGCAGACCGCGGCGGGCCGGGACGGCCTGCTCAATGTCTTCGTACCGCACGCCACCGCCGGGGTGGCCCTCATCGAGACCGGCGCCGGCAGCGACGAAGACCTGCTCGCCGCGCTCCAGTCCCTGCTGCCCGCCGACAACCGCTGGCGCCACCGCCACGGCACCCCCGGCCACGGCCGCGACCACGTCCTCCCCGCCCTGATCCCCCCACACGCCACCCTCCCCGTGCTCGGAGGCCGACTGGCCCTGGGCACCTGGCAGTCGGTCTGCCTGGTCGACACGAACACCGACAACCCCGACCGCCAGGTACGCCTGAGCTTCCTGGGCTGATTTTCCTGCCGTACGAGGAGCGATTTTTTTTGGGCGGGTGGGGGGTGGTCGAGGACATCGGACGCCTTCCTGCGCATGACGGGATCGAGGTCGCGAGGGCGCGTCGTCCCGGTATCGCGCCGCTCCTGGCGCGGTCCGTGCCGGCCGGGCTGGTTCACGCGCGATCGGCCCGGGCGGACCGCTTCGGAGTCGGCGTCGGCCGACGGCCGGGGTGCAGCGCTAGACTATATGGGGGCTATAAGGATTGTTGTCTGCATATGCGCAATCGACTCCAGGGCCAGCGAGCGGAGCCAGAGGGGGGCTCGCGGTGCCGCTCAGCGGCCCGTAGACGGTCGGAAACGGGAATCCGGTACGGCTGGACGGCCGCTGGGCTGTGCCTCTGCCGACGGCGGCGCTCGCTTCCCGCCGGGGCACCTGGGGTGGCGTAGGCGTGGGGGACCGCGAAGCCCGTACCGAGGCGGACGTGGATCGAGCCCTGGCGGAGTTGGTACGGGCCACCGGCGCCCATATCGGCATCGTGTATCTGCTGGTGCCGGAGGACCAGCTGGTGCACATGGTCGCGGTGACCGGCCTGCCCCGGAACGTGGCCCGGCCGTGGTCCCGGGTGGCGCTGGCCGCGCCGGTCCCGGTGGCGGAGGCGGTGCGCGAGGGCCGGTCGGTGTGGCTGGCCAGCCACACGGAGCTGGCCCACCGTTTTCCGCGTACGGCGCTCGCGCTGCCCTACCACGTCGCCATGAGCGTCGTCCCCCTGACGACCGGCGCCGTCCGCTGGGGCACCCTGCTGCAGATATGGCCCGGTACGCACGCTCCCGAGCTCTCCTCCGGGGAAGCGCGGCTGACCGAGCGGTACCGCCGCCGGATCAGCCGCCTCCTGCGGCGGGCCGCGGACGACGGGCGTCCGATGCGGCCCACGGATCTGCGCATCGTGGACCCGCCGCCCACCCGGCACGAACAGCCCGGGGCGGAGCTGACGGAGCGCTTCCCGGAAGGCACCTGCGCGCTGGACCTGGAAGGCCGTATCACGTTCCTCAACGGCAAGGCCGCCGAACTGCTGGGCGGCAGCCGCCATGACCTGCTGGGGGCCCGCCCCTGGGACGTCCTGCCCTGGCTCGACGACCCGATCCGCAGGAATTTCTACCTGGCGGCGTTGCTCAGCCGTCTCCCCACGTCCTTCACCGCACTGCGGCCCCCCGACCACCGGCTGGCCTTCACCCTCTACCCCGACGCCACCGGCATCAGCGTACGCATCACACCCGCCGGGACACCCTCCGACGACCGCGCACCGTTCCTGACCCCGCCCGCCACGGGGCAGGCCCGGCCGGGCGCCCTCTACCACCTCCTCCATCTCTCCACGGCCCTCACCGAGGCCGCCGGGGTCAAGGACGTGGCGGAAGCGGTCACCGACCAGATCATGCCCGTCGTCAGTGCCCAGGGCCTGGCCGTGCTCGCCGCCGACGAGGGAAGAGTCCGGGTCATCAGCTCCCGGGGCTTCCCCCAAAGGGTTCCGGACGCCTTCGAAGGACTCCCTCTGACCGCGAGATCCGCCAGCACACGGGCCATCGCGACCGGCCTTCCCGCTTTCTACGCGAACACCGAGGAACTCCGGCGCACCTATCCGCACATCGAGCTCTACAGGATCATGGACGCCTTCGCCTATCTGCCGCTGTTCGCCTACGGCCGTACGATCGGCTGCTGCGTCCTCGGCTACGACCAGCCCCACCCCTTCTCGCCGGACGAGCGCGCCGGACTCACCTCACTGATCGGAGTGATCTCACAGGCGCTGGAGCGGGCCCGTCTCTTCGACACCGAGAACCAGGTCGCACGCGGTCTGCAGGCCGCGCTGCTGCCGCACGATCTGCCGCGGATTCCCGGCCTCGAAGTCGCCGCCCGCTATCTCCCGGCGGACCGCGGCCTCGACATCGGCGGCGACTTCTACGACCTCATCCGCCTGGACGACACCACGGCCGCCGCCGTCATCGGCGACGTACAGGGCCACAACGTCAACGCCGCCGCGCTCATGGGACAGGTCCGCACCGCCGTCCACACCCACGCCAGCGCGGGCGCCTCTCCGGGCGAGATCCTCGCACGCACCAACCGCCTGCTGATGGACCTGAACTCCACCCTCTTCACAAGCTGCCTCTACGCCCACCTCGATCTGCGCCACCACCGGGCCTGCCTGTCGTCCGCCGGACACCTCCCACCGGTACTGCGCCGTCCCGACGGGCGTACGGAGGTCCTGGACATACCGACCGGACTCCTTCTCGGCATCGAGCCGGAGGCCGAGTACCGGACCACCGAGGTCCCGCTTCCCCCAGGCTCCGCACTCGCCCTCTACACCGACGGCCTCGTCGAAACGCCCGGCACCGATCTGGACACGGCCGTGAACGAACTCGCCGCCCGACTGGCGGCGGCGGAACCACGGCCTCTGGACGCGCTCGCGGAGAGCCTCGTCCGACAGGCCGGACAGACCCGGCGGTCCTCCCGGAGCAGGGACGACATCGCCCTCCTCCTCGTGAAACGTGACGATTGACGGCGACGGATCGCGTGGTGGGTTCTCCTCATGCCCCAGGAGCAGGTGACGTTCTGGATGCGTTCATGGGGAATGGTTACGGTGGAGCCTTGACGAAACCTAGGCATTTCGACCAGGCCGGGGTTCTCCGTGTACGAGGAAGTTCCCGCGTTCACGGAAACGGCGCCGGCACCACCTCCGTGGACAGAATGGTCCGGACATGCACACAGCTGCGGAATCGGGAGGGGCAGACGGGGATCCGGCCGCGAACCGAGTCGCGGCGATATCCGTCGACGCCCATGGCCATGTGGACGGCTGGAGCCCCGAAGCCGGCGCCCTCCTCGGCTACCGCGGGGACGAGGTGATCGGCCGGTCGGTACTGGACCTCGTCGAGGAGAGCCGGCGCCACGCCATGGCGAAGGGGCTCGACGCTCGCCGATGGATCGACCGGTCAGTTCTCCGTCACAAGGCGGGAGGCACTGTCCCGGTGGACATGGTGTTGCAGCCGATGCTCACGGAGGGAAGGCTCACGCTCTGGCTCATCAGCCGGCCGCCGGGGCTCATGGTGGACTCCGGCATCGGTCTGCTGGCACGCGCGTGGACGCAGTCGTCCGCCGCCATCGTCGTCTGGTCCCGCGAACTACGCGTTCTGTGGGCCAATGACCGGACCTGTCAGCTGTTCGACATGGACGTCGGCCAGATGCGCGGTCGACGCATCACGGAGATCCTCACGCCCGACGATCAGCACTACGCGGTGGAGGAGAAAGTGCGCCAGGCCCGCGATAGCGGAGTGGCGCGGTCGATCCACACGTACGAAAAGGTGCCGGGAGAGAACCGGCCGCACGAGTGGGTGCTCCATATAGACCCCGTCCGGGACCTCTACGGCACCGTGGTGGCTGTTTGCTCCATGGCGCGGGACAACTCGGCCGAGTTCTGGGCCCGCCAGCGGCTCACCCTCCTCGACGAGGCTCGCCGGAACATAGGTCTCTCCCTCGATGTCGGCAGGACGGCCCGTGAGCTGACCGGTCTGTCGGTGCCCGATCTCGCCGATATCGCGATGGTGCATCTGCTGCCCGAGGCGCTGGGGACCGACCGCTCGGTCTCCCGCGGCCGGCCGGCGGTACGCCTCGTCGCGATGAGCGGCGATGCCTCCGGGCAGATCCGGGCGGGCCACCTCGCGGATGAACAGACCATGAGCACGTGGCATGTCGTAGACCGCCGCTCCCTGCTGGGCAGGGCCCTGTCGGAGCGGAGAGCCGTACGGGTGGACCTGCCGCACGAGGCGGCCGTCTGGCCGGAGTTGCGATCCGATCTCGCGCCCGACGGGCGCGGAGGGGCTGTCTGCGCTCCCCTGACCGCCCGGGGCACCACACTCGGTGTCGTCACGTTCCTGCGCCGTGAGGTGCCGTTCGACGCCGAGGACCTGCTGCTCGTCGAGGAACTCGCCGACACCACAGCCATGTGCATCGACAACGCGCGCAACTACGAGCGTGAACACAACACGGCCCTGGCACTTCAGCAGAGCCTCCTTCCCCGTGAACCGCCCGCCCAGAACGCGGTCGACGCCGCTTACGGCTACCGTCCCGCCGACCTTGCCGCGGGGGTGGGCGGAGACTGGTTCGACGTGATCCCCCTGTCCGGCGCCCGGGTGGCGCTGGTCATGGGCGATGTCGTGGGGCACGGGGTGCGGGCGGCCGCCACCATGGGACGGCTGCGTTCGGTCGTCCGTGCCCTCGCCGACATCGACCTTCAGCCGGAGGAACTGCTCACCGGCCTCGACGACATCGTGAACCGGATGGACCAGGAGACGGAGACCGGTTCCCCCGATCCGGAAGTGGGGGCCTCGGTCCTCTACGCGGTCTACGACCCCACTTCCCGTCGATGCCGTCTCGCTCGGGCCGCGCACGTGGAACCCCTGCTGGTGCTGCCGGACGGGACCAGTCGTCTTCTGGACCTTCCGGAGGGGCCGCCCCTGGGCCTGGGAGGTCTGCCCTTCGAATCGGTCGAGGTGGTCCTCCCCGAGGAATCCCTGCTCGTGTTCTTCACCGACGGAGTGGTGAAGTCCCGCGACCGGGATCTCGGAGAGGGAATCGCCAGACTCCAGGAATGCCTCTCCGCCGCCACTTCCTCGATCACGGCCGTCCGCGACAAGATCCTGACGGCCGTACTACCCGAGAGCGCACACGACGATGCCGCCCTTCTCGTGGCACGCCCGCGCGCCTTGGACAGCGCCGACGTCGCGCACTGGGAGGTGCCGGCGAGCCCCTCCGCGGTCGCGGCGGCACGGGACCGGGCGAGCGAGCGGCTCAGCGCCTGGGGCCTTGACGACAGGTCGTTCGCCACCGAGCTCATCGTCAGTGAGCTGGTCACCAACGCCATACGTCACGGACGTCCCCCCATCCATCTGCGGCTCATCAAGGATCGCTCCCTGATCTGCGAAGTCGTCGACGGGAGCGACGCCGCTCCTCATCTGCGGCGGGCCCGCACCTTCGACGAGGGCGGCCGCGGACTCTTCCTCGTCGCGCAGTTGTCGTCCCGCTGGGGAAGCCGGCACACGGCACAGGGGAAGATCATTTGGGCGGAGCAACAGTTGGACCCTGTTGTCTGAGGCACGGCACGGCATGGCATGGCATGGCCACGGTGACTCACCCGCCGCCCGTTTTGTGCGTGCACGTCATGTGCGGTGTGGATGCGGGCGGAATCCGCTGGTCCGCAGGCGATGGTCTGTCGGACCGGCGGTGGAGTGAACGCAGGCTGTACCCGGGCGACTTGACGGACGAGCAGTGGTCGTTGGCCCGGAGACGGCCTCGTCCGACGCGGGAGCCATGGCCGAAGGCCCGGCCGCCCGACCCGGAATGCGCAGTCGCTCACCGGCCGTCGCCACCGGACGGCTGCCGCGGCGGATACCCAGGTAGGTACCCATCTCGATCCTTCGTGGCAGGAACGGTCCCGGCTTGGCGTCCGGCCGGAGCGAGCATCTCCGGAACGTCCGCCTCACGAAGGCGGACAGCTCCCAGCCGTCCGGCGGCTCGATCGCGGGACCGCTCGGCGTGACCTTGGCGCCGGGACCAGCAAATCCGCGATGTCCGTCCAGCCCGGACCGCTACGGAATCCGAGGGCGTGACGGGTCTGTCCTGCTCCAGGCGTGTGTAGTGGTCCATACGGACGCCGGCCGGCGCCGCGAGTTCCTCCCGGCGCAGCCCGGGGACCCGTCGCGGTGTCATGTCGCGCAGACCGAGCCGCTCCGGATCCATCGCCGCGCGCCGCCGCCCCGTGTGCCCTCGCGGGACGCCACCCCGCGCTCTCGCATCCCCTGTCGCCGGGTACATGGCACGGCCCTCCGTTGAAGGATTCCGACATGACCTCAACCTGGCTCATCACCGGCGCGACCTCGGGCTTCGGCCGCCTGGTCGCCGAACGCGCGCTCGCCGGGGGCGCCCACGTGATCGCCATCGGCCGCCGCCGCGACCGACTCGCCGAGCTGGCGGACCAGGCCCCGCGGGGGCAGGCCACCACGGTCCCGCAGGACAGCCCACGGGTGTGAAGGTCACTATCGTCGAACCTGGGGTCTTCGCCACCGAGTTCGCCACCGGCCTCCATGTCGTCGCCCCGCACGACACGAACGCACCGACCGTCGGTAAGTTCCTCACGGACTTCTCCGCGCTGCCCCCATCGGCGTTCGGCGACGCCGAGAACGTGGCAGACGCGGTCATGGCGGTCGCGGCGATGGAGGAGCCGCCCCTGCGTCTGGCCGTCGGGGCGCGGACGCCATGCGGAGCGACTGAACGGTAAGGGTACGAAGCTGATGGGGCGCGCGAAGACCAACGTGAAGCACACCGGAGTTTCATGTTTTCGGGACTTTTCCTCCCGTGATCCTGCTTTCTACTACGCTCCCATGACGCGTTTCGGTCCTGACGCCGAGGACCGCCGTGCTACGGGAGCTGTCGCGCACATACGGGTACTCGTGTTTAGAAAGGTCATCCGGTGGAACTCTCTCAATTCCGTGATTTGCTTGGACCGCCGCAGTGCAACCGCGAAGTCGAGGGGGATTGGGGGGCGACTGGGCGAGATGCTGGAATCGATTTCCCGGGAGATTATAAGGAATTCATTTCGGCATATGGCCCGGGGTGTATTAATGAGCAGCTCTATCTTTACCATCCGAAAGGTGAGGCCGGCGGTGCCGGGCTGCGGCTGGCTGAATTGTGGGATCAGGCGGCCCTTGCTCATGCTGCACTCTCGCAGGACAATCCTGAGGAATTTCAATATCCACTGCATCCGGCCGTCGGTGGGTTGGTTGCGGTAGGAAGGTCAATTTCCGGAAACGCGCTCTTCCTTGTGCCGCCTCGTACTGAGAGGGGTTCTTGGGGAGTGGCGGTCGATATGGGTGAGTGGGCTTTTTTCGATCTTTCTTTTACGGACTTCCTGTGGAAGGCGCTTCAGGGTGATCTGTTCCTCCCTGTCGTCGAGGGTGAACCAAGCTTTGAGCCGACGGGGCGGCTCGACCCTCCTACGGTGTAGCGGCTCGGGGTGATGAAGCGATGGATGGTGTCGGAGAGGCTGTCCCGTGATTCCCGGCGGTCACCACTGCCCGTTCGTGTGGGGGTGTGCCGCGCGTCCGACGGGGGTGCGGGCGCGCGGCACAGGCGGGTTCGGCGGTGGGGGTCAGGGGCTGGTGAACTCGATCGCGTCCACGTCGAACGAGTTGTCCTGCGGGGAGGTGAAGACCAGGTACAGCCGGTGGGTGCCGGGGAGGGGCTGGACCGGGACGGGCGGGGTGGGGTGGTAGGTGTCCCAGCCGCCGGTGTGGGGGACCGGGGTGGTGGCGAGGAGCGTGCCGTCGGGAGCGTCCGCCCGGAGTTCGATCGCGCCGACGCCGTACGGGGACGACAGCGTGTAGCTGATGCCGGCGATGCCTTCGACGCTCATCGGATCGAAGGCGATCCAGTCGCCGTCGCTGACGTCGCCGACGCGCATGCCGTTCTCGGCGCCGGCCTGTGAGACCACCCGGGTGCCGGACTGCGCGTCGTAGTACTCGGCCTGCTTGTGCCGGGGTTGCAGGACGGCGCGGCCGTAGCCGGTGAGGGCGGAGGCTCCCGCGGCTCCCGCGTCCGTGTACGTGGCGTTGAGTACGTAGGTGAGGTCCGCGCCTTCGGGGTGGCCGCCCAGATCACCGGTGTCGACGGTGCCCTCGCACCCCGGGAGGTCGGTGGTCGGGTGCTCGTGGTCGTCGTGTCCGAGGGCCGGGTTGACGGTGACCTCGGAGCAGTCGACCGGCCCGTCCTCCGGGTCGGTGACCGTGACCTTGTAGGGAACGCTGTCCCCGAACGTGATCAGCTTGCCGTCGACCGGGAAGTCGATGGTCACCTCCGGCGCGGTGTTGCCCGCGGTGACCGGGATGTTGGCGTAGCCCGACCTGCCGGTGGAGTCGGTGACCTTGAGCTGGGCGGTGAAGTCCCCCGCGGTGGTGTACGTGTGGGCGGGGGCCGTCTCGCCGGAGTCGTAGGTGCCGTCGCCGTCGAAGTCCCACGCGTAGGTCAGCGCGTCGCCGTCGGGGTCCGTGCTGCCCTCGCCGGAGAAGTCGACGTCGAGCGGCAGGGGCCCGTTCGTGGCGGAGGCCGTGGCCCTGGCGACCGGGCTGCGCTGCCCCTGGACGTAGTCGACGCGGTACAGGCCCGAGTCGTTGTTGCCACCGCCGAAGGAGCTGCCCCATTCGAGGACGTACAGCGAGCCGTCGGGGCCGAAGGTCATGTCCATCGGCTTGTTGAACGTCACCGAGGACAGAAAGTCGTTGATCTTGAGAAGTTTCTCGTCGGTGTCGAAGCGGATCTCCTTGACGTAGTTGCGCGACCACTCGTAGAAGAAGCTCGCTCCCTCGAAGTAGGCGGGGAACTTCGTCGTGGAGGGGTTCTCGTCGTCGTAGTGGTAGACCGGGCCGCTCATGGGGGCGGAGCCGCCGGAGCCCATCTCGGGGAACTCCTCGGAGGTGCCGTAGCCGTACCAGAGATCCGGCCGCGTCAGGTCCGGCAGCTCGGTGAGGCCGGTGTTGTTGGGCGAGGGGTTCGCCGGGTTCGCGCAGTCGAACTTGGCGCCGACTTCCCCGGTGTCCGGGTTGTACGGGGCGTACGCCTGGTTGTCGCCGTGGCAGAACGGCCAGCCGAAGTTGCCCGGCTTCTTGATGACGTTGTACTCGACGAGGCCCTCCGGCCCCCTGTCGGTGGCGGGGGCTCCCCGGTCGGGGCCGTAGTCGGACACATGGACGTATCCGGTCTTCGCGTCGACGGTGAAGCGGAACGGATTGCGGAAGCCCATCGCGTAGATCTCGGGGCGGGTCTTCTTGGTGCCCGGCTTGAAGAGGTTGCCCCGGGGGATGGTGTAGCCGCCGCTCCTGGTGGGCTTGATGCGCAGGATCTTGCCGCGCAGGTCGTTGGTGTTGCCGGCCGTGCGTGCGGCGTCGAGCATCTCCTTGCCCGCACGCCAGTCGATCGGCGCGTAACCCTGCCAGTCGGGGTCGAGGTTGGGCGGCACGTCGTCGCCGACACCGAGGTAGAGGGTGCCGTCCGGGCCGAACTCGACGGCGCCGCCGGTGTGTCCGGGTTCGGGGAAGGTGCGGTCCCGGTAGGCGGGGATGTCGAGCAGCTTCTTCTCGCTGGCCGGGTCGAGTGTGCCGCCCCTGATGGTGAAGCGGGAGAGACGGTTGATGTCCTTCGTGGCTCCGGCGGGGGAGTGGTACAGGTAGATCCAGCCGTTCCTGGCGAAGTCCGGGTCGAGTTCCATGCCGATCAGGCCGTCCTCGCCGCCGGTGTAGACGTCGAGCGTGCCGGCGGTCGCGGTGGAGTGGGCCTCGGGGTCGAAGACCTTCACGTGGCCGTCGCGCTGCACGTAGAAGACACGGCCGTCCTCGGCGACGTCGAGTTCCATCGGGTCGGCGGTGTTGTCGTCGAGGGTGACCTTCTCGTAGCCGCTCCAGACGGTGCCGCCGCAGTCGCCCGCCTCGTCGCCCGCGGCCCACTTCAGTCCGCCGATGACATGGTCCCGGAAGAAGGCTTCGCCGTAGGCCGGGGTGTCGTGTCCCATCGCGGTGGCCCAGACCTTG
The DNA here is from genome assembly GCF_042890865.1 of Streptomyces sp. NPDC002018. Classification (NCBI taxonomy): domain Bacteria; kingdom Bacillati; phylum Actinomycetota; class Actinomycetes; order Kitasatosporales; family Streptomycetaceae; genus Streptomyces; species Streptomyces sp. NPDC002018. The sequence continues at coordinate 187,448 of NZ_JBIASO010000008.1, read as the reverse complement.
CCGCCCTGGGTGTCGCGGCACCAGGAGATGGGGTGGTCGGCGCCCATCGCGGAGCCGCCGGGGTCGTACGTCGTCTCGTCCGCGGTGACCAGGACGTGCACGTCGCCGCGGGGACTGCGGTCGAAGTTGTACCACTCCTCCGGACGCTCCCAGCGTTCGGGCAGGCCCTTGGTGGAGGGGTGGACGCGGTCGGCGACCTTGGCCGTTCCCTGGAGCACTCCGGGTGAGTGGGCCGGCATGTGTACGCCGCCGTTGATGGTCTCGTCCCACCACGGGAACTGGTCCTCGATGCCCATGTCGAGGGTGTTGTGGATGGCCACGACGCCTTTCCCGCCGCGGACGAAGTTCTCCATCGCGTCGCGTTGTGCGTCGGTGTCCCAGACCATGCCGGAGTTCTGGAGCATGACGACGGCGTCGAAGTCCTTGAGCTTCTCGTCGTCGAAGACGGCCGGGTCGGCACTCTGGACGATCTCGAAACCGTTCTCGGCGGCCTCTTCCTCGAACATCTCGATCCCCGCGGGGATGGAACCGTGGACGTAACCCACGGCGCGGGTGAAGAGCAGGGCGCGGAAGGCGGGTTCGTCGCTGTCGGCGGGGGCGCCGGCGGCGCCGGCGGGAAGGGTGGCGAGTCCGAGCAGTAACGCGCTCGCCGAGGCGACGACCGCCCTTCTCATGCCGCGAGCATGACGGCTCATGACCGGTCCTCTCTGGAGGGGGGTTCGGTGTGCGGGTGCGGTACCGATCAGAGGGTGCGGAGGGCCCGGCGGAGGAAGGCGAGGCCCTCGGTGGCGATCCCGTCCTGCGTGGGGGCGAGGGGGCGCCAGACGGACGCGGCGACGGCGATCGCGTCGTTGTGCGCGGTGAACGACTCGATGCACAGGGCACCCCGGTAGCCGCTCCCGTCCAGCGCGGTGAGAAACCCGGCCCAGTCGAGATGGTCGGCGCCGGGAGTGCCGCGGTCGTTGGCACACACCTGGACATGGACGACGCGGGAGCCGGCCTCGTGGACGGCCCCGGGCAGACCGCGCTCCTCGATGTTCTGGTGGTACGTGTCGAGGGCGACCCCGATGACCGAGGCGTCGAGGCCGTCGAGGGCCGTGAGGGTCTCGCCGACGGTGTTGAGCAGGGAGGTCTCGTACCGGTTGAGCGGCTCGACCCCGATCCGTACCCCCGCGGCGCGCGCGTGGCCGACCACGGGCGCGAGGTTCTCCCTGAGCTCCGCCCAGGCGGCGGCCCGTTCCGCGGCGGTCATCCGCCAGGTGCGTCCGACCGCCGTGTAGACCGGGCCGGCGACGACGGGGGCCGCCACCGCACGGGCCGCGTCCACGCACCGCAGCAGATAGTCCTGGGTGGCCCGTACGGTGCCCGGGTCGGTCCGTACGAGATTCCGTTCGGGCGGCATGACCGCGATCACGGCCGCCGGGGCGAGCCCGTTCGCGTCCAGCAGCTTGGCGGTGGCCGCCGGCTCCCAGTCCCCGGCCTGCTCCAACGGCAGTTCCACGCAGTCGAAACCCCAGCCGGCCAGCCGCGGAAGCACCTCGGTGAGGGCGGCGCTCCCGACGGGGGATTGCCAGATCCACGGATTGGCGCCGAGCGGGAACCGGGTCATCCCCTGCCTCCCCACCCCTCGGGAAACCCGGGCAGATCGGCGCAGCCGCACATCGCGTAGTGCAGGGGCGGCATGCCCGGTTCGAGGTACTCGTCGAGGTTGTCCTCGGTGATCGAGGGCTGCGGGAGCTTCCACTCCTTGGGGACCTGCCGGCCCTGAAGGATCTTCAGGGCGGCTATGACCGGGGTGCGCCACTGGAAGGTCGGGTACGCCGGGGCGATCGCGGTGAGCTTCTTGTCCTTCCACACCTGGAGGAAGTCCTGCTGGTCCTCGCCGGTGATGGGCGGTACGTCCTGGCCCGCGTCCTCGAACGCCTCCACCGCGGCCACGGCGGTCGCGCCGGAGTCCATCCACACGCCGTCGATGCCACCGTGCCGGGTCAGCGCGTCGGTGACGACCGACTTGGTCCTGGCCGGGTCCCCGTCGGTGAACCTCACATCGACGACGTCGAGTTCACTCTTGTCGAAGGCGACCTCCGCGGCCGACCAGCGGGTCTCCAGGACATCCACACCGGGCGAGATGCGCAGGGCGAGGATCTTTCCCCCGGGCTCGACGTTCTCGACGAGGAAGTCGGCGGCAACCGCCCCGTACGCGTAGCCTCCGACCGGGTTGATGAAGGTGACCGCGCAGTCCGTTTCCACACCGCGGTCGAAGACGATGACCGGCACCTCGGCGCAGGCCTGCTCGACGGCGGGGGTGAGGGTGGCGGTGGTGTTGGGGGAGACGATCAGGGCGTCGCAGCCCTTGCCGGTGAGCTCCTGGATGTCGGAGATCTGCTTGTCGTCCTTGCCCTGTGCGTCGAGGACCGTGAACTCGGTGATCTCCTGGTGGAGTCCGACCTCCGCCCGCATGTTCTTCAGGCCGACCTGACGCCAGGGGTTGAAGACACCGGCGTTGGAGAAGCAGAGATGGACACCGCCCGCCCGCTCCTTCCTGTACCGCGTGGTGTCGGTGAACTCGGGGCTGAGCATCTGTTCCCACGGCCTGCCGGCGGGGCCCTGCGGCTTCTCCTTCGCGAGGGCCAACTGGCGTTCGTACTCCGCCTGTTCGAAGAACTCCGACCGCTCGCCGCTGTCCTGGCCGTCCGCCGTCGCGGAGGCGCCGCCGGGGGCGTCCGGTAAGTCCGGGGGCGTGTCACTCGTACAGGACGCGAGGAGAGCTGTCGCCAGCAGGGCGACGGCCGAGGTCAGGACGCGGCGGCGGAGCGGCCTTCCGCGCGGGGGGCGGGACGCTGTCATCAGGGTTGTCCTTCCGAGGGGTTCGTACGTCGGCGGCGCGGCCGGGACCAGTCGGCTGCTCCCAGCCCGACGGCGGCGATGACGATGCATCCTTGGACGGTGGACTCCAGTGCGCCGGAGACGCCCTGGAGGTTGAGCAGGGTGAACAGCGCCTGCAACGAGAAGGCGCCGGCCATGGCGGCGACGATGGAGCCCCGCCCGCCGCCGAGTACCACACCGCCGAGGACCACGGCCGTGATGGCCTCGAACTCGTAGCCCCTGCCCGCCTGGGCGGAGACGCCCGAGAAGCCGCCGACCAGGACCGCGGCGGTCGCCGCGGCGATCCCGGAGAGTGTGAAGGCGATGATCCGGACCCGGGCGACACGCACCCCGGCGAGGGCCGCTGCGCGTTCGCTGTCGCCGGTGGCGACGAGCGTGCGGCCGAAGTCCGAGCGCGTCAGCAGCACGGCGGCGGCACCGACGACCAGGCAGACGATCACCGCCCACGGCAGCCAGCCGAACGCCGAACCGCGCCCGAGCTGGCGGAAGGCGGCAGGCAGGGCCCCCTGCGGCGAGCCGCCGGTCCAGAAGAAGACCGCGCCTTCGAGGATCAGCATCATGCCGAGGGTGGTGATGAACGACGGCACGCGCAGGGCGGTGGTGATCAGCCCGTTGACGAGTCCTGCCACACCGCCCGCGACGAGCAGCAGGGCGGTGACGAGGGGCCAGGGTGCGTCGGGGAACGAGCCGTACAACTCGGCGGCGACCACGACGCCCGCGGTGACGACCGCCCCGACGGAGAGGTCGAACTCGCCGCAGACGATGACCAGATACTGCCCGGCGGCGAGGATCACGAGCGGCGCGGCGCGTTTGACGAAGGAGAGGAAGCGGTCGGGTTCGTAGAAGCCCGGGTCGGTGAGGGCCAGCGTGGCGAGCAGCACGGCGAGGAGTACGTAGACGGGGGTGCCGGTGCCCAGTGCCCGTACGACGCGCCTGCCGTGGCGGGTGACGGTTGCCGTGGTCATGCGGTCGGCCTTCCCTTCGCGGCACGGCGGGGCCTGGCGTAGACGGCGACGGCCGCGATGATGACGACACCGCGGAGCACGTTCTTGAAGAACGGGTCGACGGCGAGCTGGTTGAAGACGCTGTCGAGAACGGCGAGGACGAGGACACCGCCGAGGGTCCCCGCCACTCCGCCGCGACCGCCGGCCAGCGCCGTGCCGCCGAGGACCACCGCGGCGATCGATTCGAGGTCGTAGCGGGCCTCCGTACCCGCCCAGGGCGCTCCCGCGCCGAGGCGCGCCGCGAGGAAGAGGGCGGCGGCGCCGACGCACAGCGAGCAGATGACATGCGCGACGACGACGGTACGTCGGGTGCGGACGCCCGAGAGCCGGGCGGCGTGCTCGTCGCCGCCGGTCGCGTACATGTGATGGCCCAGGCGGGTACGGCGGGTGATCAGCCACACCGCGCCGGCCACCGCCGCCAGGAGGAACACCGAGACGGGGACCGGACCGACGCGGTCGTAGCCGAGGTGCTGGAAGGAGGCCGGTACCTTCCCGGCGGGGCCGGTGTAGGTGTCCTCGATATAGCCGCGCAGGATGAACGCGGTGCCCAGCGTCGCGATGAACGCGTTGACCTTCAGGCCGGTGACGACCAGTCCGTTGGCGAGCCCCACCGCGGCGGACAGGGCGAGGACGGCGATCACCGCCGTCACGACGCCGCCGCTCGCCATGGTCTCGGCGGCGACGAGGGTGCCGAGGCTGATGAGATAGGCGACCGACAGGTCCAGGGAGCCGGTGAGGACGACGGCGGACTGGCCGACGGCGACGAGGCCGAGCGCGACGCTGTTCTGAAGGATCGTGACCACATTGGTGGTGGTGAGGAAGTCCCCGCCGCGGGCGGCGACGACGATCCAGCCGAGGACGACGACGGACAGCGCCGCGAGCCAGACACCGGTGACGGGATCGCCGGGCCGGAACCCGGGCGTGCGGGCGGCGGCCCGGGGCGGGGCGAGCGGCCTGGGCCCGGTCGCGGTCACGCGGTGTCCTCAGGTCCGCCCCTGCGGCCTGCGGTGGCGAGCCGCATGATGCTCTCCTCCTCCGCGCCGGCGGGTAACTCGCCCACGAGACGGCCCTCGGACATCACGAGGATCCGGTCGCTCATGCCGATCAGCTCGGGCAGTTCCGAGGAGACGATCAGTACGGCGAGCCCTTCACGGGCGAGTTCACGGACGAGGGTGTGGAGGGCGGCCTTGGCGCCGACATCGACGCCACGGGTCGGCTCGTCGAACAGGAGTACCTGGGGCCGGGCCGCGAGCCACTTGGCGATGACGACCTTCTGCTGGTTGCCGCCCGAGAGGTACAGCGCCCGCTGGTCCTGGCCCCGCGCCTGGAGGCGCACGCGGTCGAGGAGCGCCGTGATCTCCCTGCCCGTCGGCGGTCCGCCGCGCGGGGGGACGGCCCGCAGGACGAGCAGCGCGTTGTCCCTCGCGGACTGATGCAGCGCGAGGCCCTCCGTCTTGCGGTCCTCGGTGACCAGCGCGATACCGGCCCGGATGGCCTGGCGCGGGCGTCGGGGCCGCAGCGGCCTGCCGCCGACGGTCATGGTGCCCGTGGTGAAGGGGGTCGCGCCGAACAGGGCGCGCGCCAGGGACGTCCGCCCGGATCCCTGGAGTCCGGCGACGCCGACGACCTCTCCCGCCCGCAGGGTCAGGTCGATGTCATGGACGCGGGCATTGCCGCCGCCGGTGACCGTGAGCCGCTCCGCGCCGATCTCCTCCGGGCGGGCACGCGCTGGGTAGTAGGAGGTCAGCTCCCGTCCGACCATGCTTCTGACCACCTGGTCGGTGTCGGTGTCGGCGGTACGCACCGTGGTGACGCGGCGGCCGTCCTTGAGGACGGTGATGCGCCGCGCGAGGGCGAAGACCTCCGGCAGGCGGTGCGAGATGTAGAGGATGCCGAGGCCGCGCGCGGTGAGCCTGCGTACGAGCGCCGCGAGGAGTTCGCTCTCGTGGTCGGCGAGGGGCGCGGTGGGTTCGTCCATGACGAGGACCCGGACGTCCGAGGCGAGGGCCTTGGCTATCTCGACGGTCTGCCTGCGTGCGACTGTCAGGTCCCTGACAAAATTACGCGGCGTGATGCCGGTTTCGTCGATCCCGGCGAGGAGTTCACCCGTACGGCGCTCCATGGCCCCGCGGTCCACGAGTCCGCGGCGGACCGGTTCACGGCCGAGGAAGACGTTCTCGGCGACGGTGCGGTCGGGAAGGAGCGCGAACTCCTGATGGATGATGCCGATGCCGGCGGCCTGTGCCTGCGCCGGGTGGGTGAAGGTGTGCGCGGTGCCGTCGATCGTGATGGTGCCGGTGTCCGGGATGTGCTCGCCCGCGAGGATCTTCATCAGGGTGGACTTGCCGGCGCCGTTCTCGCCCACCAGGGCATGGACTTCACCCGGTTCGAGGTCGAGCCCCACATCGTGGAGTACCCGTACGCCCAGGAAGCTCTTGGACACGCCTTGCATCGTCAGCATCGGCCGGCTCCTCGGTCAGCGGTCTGCGTGCAGAGTCGTGACTGACCTTTGACCTGTCAAGGGTCCAAGAAGCTTTCTCCGAGGGGGAGTCGACGGGAACTTGGGCCGACCGGCGAACAGGGAACGTTTTGTGAGCAGCGGAAGCCGTGCCAAACGAGAGGCCCTGGGGTGACTGCCATGCCCGTGCCGTCGGATCACAGTGGTTCCGCCGCCCACTCGCCCGGCGAGGTGCTGGCGCTCAGCAGTTCCGGAGCTGTGACGACACGTGCGGACATCGCGCGGATCACGGGCCTGCGGACGCCGCGCTCGATCGGAGTCGGGGTGCCGGGGCCTGCGGGCGCTCGTCGACAACGACGTGAACGTGATGGCCCTGGCCGAGCAGCGTCGCGCCTGAGCACGCGATGTCGCCCTCCCAGGTGAACCGCCGACTGGCGCGGGCGATGGCCTGATCCGGCCTGGCAGGTCCGATGCGTCGATCCGGCGTGACCGGTCTGCTCCGGTGATCCGGCGTGACCGGTCTGACGCGTTGATCAGGCCTGATCCGCTGGTCCGGCCTGGTCGGCGGGAGAGTTCCCGGCGGATGACGCTTCCCCGGTGCGTGACGCGTTCCCGGTGCGTGACGCGTCCCCCGGCCGTCTCCGGGCGGGGGACGCGTCGCAGTCCCGCGGGGGTCCGCGCGGCGGTCAGTCCAGCGGCTCGATCCACAGATTCCTGAAACGGACCTTGTTGCCGTGGTCCTGGAGCCGGATCGCGCCCGTCGCGGCCGATTCGGCGTCGCCGCTGCCGGTCGGGCCGTCCACGGCCACGTCGTCGTGGACCTTCGTACCGTTCCACACCACGGTGACCCTGGCGTCCTCGGTCTTCTTCCCCGCGTCGTCGAAACGGGCCGCGCGGAAGACGATGTCGTACGTCTGCCAGGTCTCGGGCGCGGTGCCGGCGTTCAGGTCCGCGGCCTTCTTCTCGTAGATCGCCGCGGACTCGTTCGCCGCGAGTTCCTCCACGCCGAACGAGTCCAGGATCTGGATCTCGTACCGCTCCTGGAGGTAGACACCGCTGTTGCCGCGGTCCTGGCCGGTGACGTCCGGCGGCAGCTTGGGCACCCGGAACTCGGCGTGCAGCCTGAAGTCACCGAAGGACTGCTTGGTACGGATGTCGCCACAGCACACCTCGACGGAGTTGTCGGCGGTGCGCGGCCATTCGATGTCGCGGCCGTCGGTGTGCTGCCAGGCGGAGGAGATGCTGCCGCCGGAGAACAGGTCGACACGGCTGCCGTGCGCCCGTACCTCGATCATGTCGAGATTGACATGGCCGGTGTCCCCGGGCCGGTAGCTGTAGACGACGGTGTTACGGCCCTTGCGGAGGTCGAACCGCTCGGTCCCGGTGGACCAGCGGTTCCAGGCGCCGGTGGCGGGGAGACTGATCTGCCGCGTCTGGCCGCCGTTGACACCGGCGCCGATCGTCTTGGTGCCGGCGAAGGGGTTGGGGCCGTTGGCGTAGCGCAGACCCACGTCATAGGTGCCGTCGGCGGGGACCTCGACCTCGAAGGTGGCGGTGGCGCCCTGGGTGCCGAAGCCGTCGACGAAGCCGCCGCCCGTGTAGCCGGCGTGCTCGGTGTCGATGTCCGCGCCGCCGGAGAGCCGTGCGGACTCGGCGTCGTACGAGGTCACGGGCGCCTCGGGGCCGGGCAGCGCGTTGAGGGTGTACCAGGCCTCGGTGGACCAGAGCTGCTCGCCGTCGGCCGAGGCGAACGGGCGCGGCGAGCGCACATGCACCACCCGGTCGGTCTTCAGCCCGGGGATGCCGAGCCGGACCGTACGGCGGTCCTCGGAGATCTCGGCGGCCGCGACGGGCAGACTCTCCTCGTCCACCTTGGGGCCGCCGTACGCCGGCGTGGGGACGTAGCGCCACTGCCGCACGGAGTAGCCGTCGCTCGTCAACGTGGCGGCGGTCTCCTCCGACAGGGGCTTCGTGTAGGTGAGTTCGAAGCCGTCGGCGGTGGCGCGCATGGTCTTGATGTCGAAGACGTTCCTGCCGTTCGGGGCGAGCTTCTGGAGGCCGAAGCGCAGCTTCCCCTCCTGGCCCCAGTTGCCGTCCGCGCCGAGGCCGCCCGCGTAGATCGCGCCGTCCGGACCCGTGCTGATACGGCTGATGCCGGCCTCCAGGCCCTGTGTGTGGCGGAACACCGCGCCCTGGTACTCGCCGTCCACCTTCTCCAGATCGGCGCGCTGGATTCCGCCGTAGGTCACATCACCGAAGAGCATCTGGCCGGCGAAGGTTCCCTCCTTGATCATCATGGGCGTGCTCGGCGAGTTCGCGATCTCGTTCTGCGGCAGCCAGAGCACCGGTTTGGTGACCGTACGGTCGTCGAACGGCCCGTCCGGGTTGGTGTAGTGGTTGAAGAACCGGTCCTGCTTCACCTGGACCAGCTTCGAGGCGGGGAGCCAGCCGCCCTGGTTGTCGGTGACGAAGAGACCGTCCTCCGGGCCCCAGCCGATCCCATTCGGGGTGCGGAGACCGCCCGCCACATAACTGACCTCCCCGGTCCGCCTGTTCACCTTGACGGTGGTGCCGCGGTTCGCGGCCGGCTGGGGATCCGTCGTCGCACCCCCGTTGTTGATGGCGACCGAGAGATTCAGATAGAAGTCGCCGTCCTTGTAGAGCAGTCCGAAGGCGAACTCGTGGAAGTTGCCTCCGTACGGCCAGGCCGCGACCTTGCGGGTGGTGTCGGTGACATCGTCGCCATCGGTGTCGGACAACTCGGTGAGCTGGTGTTTCTCCGACACGTACAGCTTTCCCTCGACGTACTTGATGCCCATCGGCTCTCTGAGCCCTTCGGCGATCTTCTTGTACGTGACCTTCTCCGGTCCGGTGTCACCCGTGACACCGTCGAGGACATAGGCCTCTCCCTCGGTGGTGGTGCTGCCGCCCCAGGTGGTCACGGCGAGCCGGCCGTCCGGCAGCCAGTCCATGGCGGAGACCTGCGGCTCGAAGCCGTCGGGGCGCAGATCGGTGAGGGTGTAGCCCGGGTGGACGGAGGTCAGCGGGAGCCCGTCGCCGGGGGTGTCCAAGCTGCCCTCGCACTCCTTGCGGCCGGGGGCGGTGACCCGGACCACGTCGGCGTCTGTACTGAGCACGGAGTTGGGGACGAGAGTGAAGCCGGTGGCGCCCGGCGGCTTCCACTGGAGGGTCACCTGCTGGCCGCCGCCGCGGTCGAAGTGGTCGATACGGAGCGCGTGGTAGCCGGAGGTGAGGGTGATCTCGCCGTCCTTGGGTTCGGCGCCGTGCAATCCGTCGTGGTCGATGACCCGCTGGTCGCCGATGAAGAGACGGGAGCCGTCATCGCTGATCAGGCGGAAGGCGTAGGCACCGTCGGCGGGAACGGTGACATTGCCGATGATCTGCGACATGAAGTTGTCGGTGAAGCCGAAGCCCTCGGTGGAGGACCAGTCGACCGTGGGAATCAGCTTGTCGACGTTGGGGGTCTGGGCGGGCTTCAGGTCGCAGAGCCGGCTGAGCGGGGACTGGACGTCGAAGACACGGAGGGTGACGCCGGGTTCCTGCGGCGGCAGTTCCGCGGGGGCCCTTGTCTCCGCGGAGGCCGCGGGCGCCGCGAGAACTCCGCCGATGAGGGCGGCGAGGAGTGAACCGATGACGGTCCGTGGACCGCGTCGACCGCGTGGACCGCGTGGACCGCGGCGGGCGCTCTGGTACTCGTGTGGCTGCACTCGTCCTCCTGCTGGGGCGCTGCGAGTGGGCGGGGCCGGGGGCGGCCCGCGTCCGCGGAGTGGAGTTCGTACACGTACCGGCGGTGCGGTGGCGGGGGTTCCGCCGCGCTCCACGCAGACTTCTGCGCGAGAACGACGCCCAGGGTATGGACGCGCGCTGTGCCGGTCCAGACTTTGTCCTCAACAAGGGGAAACGGAAGGGGTGTTGAGGGAGCGAGAGGTGGCGCCCGTGTGAAGGGACTCGATGGGGCTCGACGGCGCTCGACAGCGCTCGACGGCGCTCGAGGGGGCTCGACGGCGCCGGGCGCACAAAGCCGTGACCACGCACACGGAATGCGCCGACCGGGCCGGGACGGACCTCCTTGACGTCGACGCGGGGAAGGGGTGGCTCGGAACAGCGGTGGGGGGGGGGGGGGGGGCCCCCCCCCCCCCCCCCCCCCCCGCCCCGCCCCCCCCCCCCCCCCCCCCCCCCCCCCCGCCCGCCCCCCCCCCCCCCCCG